>JASHQD010000796.1 GCA_030037755.1 Terriglobia bacterium | reverse complement strand
TCCGGGCCACCCGAGAAGAGCAGGCCTTCCAGATCGTGCCCATCCATACCCCGGAAGGAAGCCAGCGGGAAGCTATAGTGCTTCCACTCCGGACCCGCTACAAAGTCTTGCCACGCCGGAATCGATCCAAGGCTGGCGGCGAAGAGCATCACGCGATACGTTTTCCCGTCGCCTTTGGCCCAGAAGCTGATCGACTTCTTCGCGGACAAGTTGGCGGGCGCGAATGGCTGCGCGCCCGGCATGAACATGGCGCCGGCCCAGGGGAATGCGTAACCGGAGAGAATCTCGCCGTCGATCTCGAGTGAGCCTTTGCTGTTCTGAGCGCCGCCTTCAACGACTTTGAAATCGACCACCGACTTGCCGCCCATCATGGAGTCCGTTGATTTCGCCCAGCCGGAACCGAAGTTCGCGGTGGCCGTCCCCTCGTCGAAATCGCTGACCAAGCCTGACTCCGGACCCGGCGGCGCAATGGCGACTGTCTTGTTCGCCTTCTCCACCTGCTCGCGCCAGGCGTCGCGATCGACCTGAGCACCGTCCTTCCACACTGCAACGATGTCCCGCGTCACTTTGATGTCAGAGGTGGGGTCGCCCCTGACCAGCAGGAGATCGGCTCGGAGACCCGGCGCAATGCGTCCGCGATCGTCGAGATGAAAGGCGCGGGCCGGGGCGGACGTGGCCGCTACCAAGGCGTCCTGCGGCGTGATGCCTGCTTCCACGAGCAATTCGAGTTCACGATGAAGGCTGGCGCCGAACGCGGTGCCCAGATTGGGCGCGTCCGTGCCCGCTAGAATCGGCACGCCCGCAGCCTGCAGCAGACGAATGCTGGCCGGGGCGGCGTCGTAATCGCAGTGCTCGCCAGGACGTTGGCGAAAACTCTGCTTGAGGTTGACGCTCGCGGACTCAGTCAGATACGGGCCGACATCGGGATCGGTGATCAGCGACTCCCCGCTCGGCGTGCCGCATCCGCTCTTGAGCACACTGAGCGTGGGCACCACGAAGGCGTGATGCTCAGCGACGAATTGCCCGAAGTCCGAGTCAGGCGCGCGATCGGTGAACAAGTGCATCAGCCCATCGACACCGGCGTTGATGGCATCGCGCGCGCCTTGATATGAACCGATGTGGGCCACTGCCAATTTGCCGCGACGGTGAGCGGCCTCGACCACCGCGGCCATCGTAGCCGGACTCAGGGTGGGAATCTGCCTTCCGTAAGCGCTGCCGTTTTCGTAAATGATCTTGATGTAGTCAGAGCCTTCCGCGATGCGCGCGTCGACGAAGGCCTGGGCGTCCTGGGGCGAGGTGAGCGTGGGGATTTTCAGACCGTACTCGGTGCCGTGCCCGCCCGGCGCGGTGACACACGTGCCTGCCGAGCGCAAGTCCGCATCGTCGAGATCCTGCCCGGCGGCCTGCTCGTTCCGAATCTGCTGGGCCAGGTGCCAGTCCATGAACATATCCAGGTCCGTGGTCACGCCGAGGACCAGCGACTGTTTCAATGCGTCGCGATCAAGAACGTGCACGTGGGCGTCGATGAGACCCGGCAGTACGGTGTCGCCGCTTCCGTCAATCACCTGAGTTCCCGCTGGGGGCTCGAGGCCGGATCCGACCGACACGATCTTGCCCCCTTGCACGATCACCGTGTCCGCCGAAGTTACGCGTTCGCCGTCAAACACCCGCACGTGCTCGATCGCAAAAGGACCGTTGCCGGTCTTCACGGCAGGTCCGGAGCTTTGAGATTGATCGGAATTGTCGACACTGTTCAGCGTCCGCGTCCAGCCGGCCATGGCGGATCCATTCGCGTTCATCCAGGCGCCCATGGCGAGAAAAGGCAGTAGAAATGCGAGCGCCCAGAGCTTGCCTGATGACGGAATCTTTTCGTCCTTCTCCCAGCGAAAAAGCTTCCAGGCAAAGGCCAGGCCGAAAACGCCTGAGGTGATCAGCGCCAGCAGTTCAGGCGTGTGGCGGAGAAGCGGCTCCGACTGCGACATCACACCCTGAAATGCGCTCACCAGATAGGTGGCGGGCAGGAATGCAGCCACGGACTGCAACCAGTGCGGCAAAGCTCCCAGGGGAATGGTAGCTCCGGAGAGAAACAGCAAGGGAAAGAAGGCGATGTTGTTGTAGACCTGCGCCTCCTGCATGGTGTTGGCCACGCTGGCGATGGTGAGTCCGAACCCTGCAAACGCGAAGTTTCCGGCCGTGACCAGGATCCAAAGGTCCAGGATGCTGATGGTCATCGGCATGTGAAAGAACGCCCGTGCGCAGAACAGCATTACGGCCACGGTTGGTATCAGGAGAAGATAGCCGGCCAGCATGCTGCTCAGTACGATGGCTCCCGCGCCGATCGGCGCCAGCCGGTAACGTCGCAGGCTGCCGCGCTCGCGGTCGGCCACCGACCGCATGCCGAGGCCCCAGAGCGAACTGCCGATCACCTGCAGCACGATGACGGGACCGAAGAGGAAAGCCATCCCGGCGGGGCTGCCGTGCGCGAAAATGGCGCCATAAGCGAACAGAAAGATGAGCGGGAAGATGAAAGTGAAGAAAAGCGCCACCTTGGTTCGCATCGCGAGCCGGATGTTCAGCAGCGCGATTCGGATTGCCGCCATCATCGTCTCCTAAGCTGGCAAAGTCGGAGCCAAAGGGTCAGAGGTTGACAGTCGACAGCCTCGGCGTTTCCGCGATCTTGTCCTCTCGTCAATCATCGATAGAGCGTCCAGTCATCTCCACGAACACGTCCTCAAGCGAGGGACGGGTGATGTGCAGGTCCACCAGCGTATTGCCCTCGGCTTCAAGCAATCGCACCAAGGCCACTACGGCCTTGGCCACGGGGTCGACGCGAAGGAAGTAAGCTCCGTCACGTTCCGCACACTCCAGCACGGCTTCGAGCCCGCGCATGCGATCGGATGAGATCGCCCTTTCCACCCGGACTTCGATGCGCGCGCCTTCGCCGGATTTCTGGACCAGCTCGCGCGGCGTCCCCAGGGCGACAATCTGCCCGTGATCGACAATGGCCACCCGATCGCAAAGGCGTTCGGCTTCCTCGATGTAGTGCGTGGTGAGCAGGACGGTGCGGTGTTCGGCGCGCAACTGCTCGATGAGAGCGTAGATGTCGCGGCGGACCATGGCGTCGAGACCCGCCGTCGGCTCATCGAGAAGCACCAGATCCGGCATGTTGACGAGCGCCAGCGCCAGCGCCAGGCGTTGCTTCTGACCTCCGGAGAGCGTTTCGTAATAGGCGCGGCGTTTTTCGGTCAGCCCAAATCGCTCCATAAGCTGGCCGACCGCCACCGTACGCTCGTAGAAGCTGGCGAAGAGACCCAACGCCTCTTCCACGGTGATCTTGTCAGGCAGGACTGTGTTTTGAAGCTGCGCGCCGATGCGTTGCTTCAGCTGCTGGCTTTCGCGCGCGGGTTCCAATCCGCACACCCGCACGGTTCCGGCATCCGGCTGGCGCAAGCCTTCGAGGATTTCGATCGTGCTGGTCTTGCCCGCGCCATTCGGTCCGAGCAATCCGAACACTTCGCCTTCGCGGATCTCGAAACTGATCCCGCGAATCGCTTCAACATCGCCGTAGTGCTTGCGAAGCCCGCTGACCTGGACAATCGCAGAACCGTTCGTCGCGCTCACGAGCACGCTCCTGCAGGCTCAAGATGAGGCCGCTCCACCTTATCCCAGGCGGGGCGCCGCTTCAATCCTGCTTTCTTCGGTTCTACGAATGGAAGGGGAAGGAATTTGCACCGGACGAGCGGAGCGGCATCCCTGCCGGGGCGTATGGGGCTGCAGGGGCAGGCGCGGGCCTGCCCCTGACGGATTCTACTGGATGTTCTGTCCTCCCTGGACAGGCGCCGCTCCCGGAATGTTCGGGGGATGCGTCACCCTGCCCTGCTTGGCGTCGCCCATCTCGACGTGATAGCGATCGAGCGTCGTGCCCGTCGCCTGGCTGAATTGGGTCAGCGCGGCCGAGAACGTCTGGAACGCCTTGGCCTCATTGCCTTCCGCCGTGGTTAGATCGCGCTGGTCCTGAATCAACTGAAACGTGGTGGTCTCACCCAATTGGAACTTCTTCTGATCGGCCTCGAGCGTCTGCCGGGCCAGATCGACCGCTTTGACGTTCGCGTTGATCTGCGCCTTCGCCTGAGTTACGGCGATCTCGGCGTTGCGGACGTCCTGGGCGATAGTGTTCTTCTGCTGCTGCAGCTGGGTCTGCAACTGGCGTTGCTCGAACAGGGCGCGGGCAGAGTCAGCTTGTTCGGTCCGGTTACGAATCGGAATCTGCAGATTGATTCCGTACGAATAATACGGGTATTTCCCTTGAAAAAGCCCGGACAGGGACTGGCCGAGGCCGCCCCTGGATAACACCGCATAAGCCTCGCCGTTGGGACACGGAATTCCGTTCACGGCCGGCTCACAGACCTGCGTTCCCGAAAGGCCCGACGGCGTGTAGCTTGCATAAGCGGTCAGCGTGGGCAGCAGGGCGTTGCGAACGGCCTTCAGCGTGATGTCCTGGTTCGAGAGATTCAGGTAGGCTTCTGTCATCTCCGGACGATTCTGGTAGGCCATCGTCAGCGCCTGGTCCACGGGAGGGACGCTCTCTTCCTCGGCGACGGGAAACTTGTCGGTGGGGTCGACTTCGATGTCCGCCAGGTCCGGTGTGACCTGTTTCGCAAGCTCGGTCTTCACCACCTGCTCCTGCTGTTTCAAGGTGGTCTGCGCCACGATCAGAGTTTGCTGATCGGTGGCAAGCTCTGACTCCGCGCGCACCACTTCGATCGGCGCCAGGGTCCCGATTTCCACCTGCTTCTTGTTGTCATCGAGCAGATGCTGGGAGTAGTTCACCGCCTCCTGCGCGACGCCCACGTTCTGGCGGTCGTAGAGCAGCGTGTAGTAATCGTTCACCACCTGGGCGATGGTCGTGCTTACCTGAAGCCGGAAGGCGGCGTCGGCAAACTTCATGTCGTTCTGGGCGATGCGGATGAACTTTGCATTGGCCCGGTATCCAAAGCCATTTAGCAGTTGCTGGTCGATGCCGAATCCCAGGCCCGTGGGAACTTCGGGGTTGTACAGGACCGCCGGCGAGGTGCTGCTTTCACGATATCCGCCCAGTCCGACCACGTAGCTGGTGCCGGTCAGAAATCCCTGTCCGAAGTAACTGTTCATGGTCAGCATATGAGTGCCGACCGTAGGCGCCAGGTTCACCGTTTCGTAGTTCAACGGGCTGACGTTGTAAGTCCACCCGGTGTTGAAGCCGGCAACCGGATCGCAGCAGGAAATGCTTCCTTCGTTCACCGGCCCACCGCCGCCGATCGCGCCGCCGCCGCTGCTGCCGCCGCCGCTGGCCGAACTGCTCAGCCCTGCGCCGAGAGCGCCGGCTTGCAGCGAGTTCGAGATGAAGGCCCCGGCCACTCCGCGAGGCGCGCCGCCCGCCTTGGTACGCAGATAATCGAGCTGGGCGAAGGGAATACTGAAGCGCTGCACCGCGATGGTGAGGTTATTCTCGAGCGCCAGGGCGATCGCATCGTCCAGCGAAATCACGAGCTTCCCGCTGCTTGTCAAGCGGTGGAGCAACTCCGAATTGCTCATGCTCGGCTCCGGCACCGGCTCGAAGGTGTACGGCGCAAGGATGTTTGGAAATGCATGGCTCTGGGTGTAGTCACGCGTCGTGGCGCCGGGTGCGAGCCCGCCGGTGGTAAATGTCGATCCGGATTTGATGCCATAGCTCGGCGTCGGCGGGGCGGCGTTAGGCGCCTCGGTCGAGCTTCCACTCTGCTGGGCCGACAGCCAGCCGGCGCCAAGGCCGATTGCCAGCCACGTGAGTAACACGTATTTTGCGAGCGCCCGTGCGCTTATCACTCTCATTGTTTTATGCTTCTCCTTGCCGAGGGAAATCCCTGTCAGTTCAAACTACAATTACGAAACTCTATGGGGCGAAGTTTCAAACCGTAAGGGAGGCGTGCCCTGCGGCCTCCCTTGCCTTTGCTCCAGCGGCGCACTTCAGTGCGGCAGCGACATCTCGTTCCAGCGGCACGACAAGACTGTCGTGCCGCGTCACAGTCGAAAAGATACCTATCGATTTCGGCTGTCTCGTGACACGTCGAAGGCGCACGCCGGATTCCATTGACAGATCACCGTAACGTGAACTTGCCCTTAGGGATAATCGGCGGTGGCGCGGGCATTCGTGCCCGTTGATGCGAACCGGTGTCCGAAAACGGACACCTTCGCTCCACCGCTTGCTAGCTGTTGGAACGCTTCGGTACTCTATACGGACGATGACCGACTCAGCCAGCCGTGAGCGGGCCCCGGCGCGCAATTTGCGTTTGCTGCTGGCGTACGATGGAACCTACTTTCACGGTTGGCAGCGGCAGCCCAGACTCAACACGGTGCAGGGTTGCGTCGAGACCGCGATCGCCAGGGTCATCGGCGAGCCGGTCAAGCTCTACGGCTCCGGTCGGACCGACGCTGGAGTCCACGCCCTCGGTCAAGTGGCAAATTTCACCACGTCGTGCCACATACCGGGGACGAATCTGCAGAAGGCGCTCAATGACATTCTGCCGCCGGACATCCGGGTACGCGCCGTGGCCGAGGCTGCGCCTGATTTTCACGCGCGCTACTCCGTGCAGGCCAAGACATATCGTTACCGAATCCTGCAGGCGGACGTTTGCCCGCCGTTTATCTGGCGTTACGTCTGGCATTATCCTCACCCCCTCGATCGCCGGCTGATGGCCGAGGCCGCAATGGCCTTCCTCGGCGAGCGCGATTTCACGTCTTTCGCCGCCGCCGGTGTTCCCGAGGAAGACGACGCTGAACCGTCCATGGTGCGGAGCATCTCTTCTTCCAGGATTCTCTGGCGCGAGCGTAGTTCGACACTGGTTTATGAGGTTCGTGGCAGCGGTTTTCTTCACCACATGGTCCGCAACATCGTAGGCACGCTCGTCGAGGTGGGACGCCGCCACTTCACGCCTGCGGACGTCCCGCAGATGCTGCGGGCACGCGACCGCAGGCGGGCCGGACCCACAGCCCCGCCTCAGGGTCTTTGCCTGATCCGAGTGGAGTATTGACCTAGCGGAGGTGTTCGCGAAACAGCGACAGCGGCCTCGCGGAGGGGCGACTCAGCAGCCCACCAGCGATCAAGCAGCCGAACAGCAGACAATACTGGACGAGAGCAGTGCCAAGCGAATCAAGATTGCGCAGATCGCCGAAAGCCGCCGCCAGCACCCGGATCAACAAGACGACATTCGTGTCCAGCAGCGGATCAAGATTGAAGAATGCGAGTGTCACCGCAAATGCCACCGTGCCGAGGAGCGGCGCGTCCCGGTGCAGCCGTCCGATGATCCAACCCGTCGCGGCCAATGCCAGGCAATCGAGCGACAACTTCACTGTTGCCACCCAGTGCGCTCCCACCAGTGGCGCAGTCCAGATTAGAAGCGGACGCTCGACAAGGTAGCCCAGCGCGAGAATCGTCGCCCAGCCCAGCAGGATCGACCGCGCGGCAATGTACAGCCGTCGACGCAG
>JASHQD010000795.1 GCA_030037755.1 Terriglobia bacterium | reverse complement strand
AGGTGCAGCTCGAATCCCAAGGGCTCGATCAGGTCCAGAAAGTAATACCAGTTGAAGGTCGCTTCCACCGCCAACTTGGCCGGCTTCGCGATCTTCCCGAAGTACTCGAGCAACGCCGCGCGATCCATGCCCAGCTTGCGCTGCTCCCGTTCGCGGCCTTCTTCGTCCAGCACGGTCACCCAACAACTCTTCTTATGGATGTCCACTCCGAGGTATAACATTTCAGGGGGTGCTCCTTTCGATTCAGATTGAGTTTCGTCGAACAAACCCAATCCTAGTCGAATTCAGCCGCCCCCTTCATAGCATCAGACCTTGTGTCGAGAGCCCGAGAGGTCGTGAATCACGCGCGCCCGCCCTCCTTTGAGCGAGCCTGCCCTAATTCTCTTTCTCCAAATTGGCAGTCAGTTGCACCTCGGACCCTGCATTGACACTGATTTCGCGAGACCATTCTTTGTAGCCAGTTATTTTGACACTTATCGTGTGCTTCCCTTGCGCGAGCTTGAGAGCCGCGGGCGAGTTTCCGACAAAGTCTCCGTCCACAGACACGTCGGCTCCAGAGGGGTTTGAAGAGATGTTTACCGTCCCGTTTTGCCCCTCAGACGGAACGCTGTTCGGCTTGCTCTTCGGCGACTCTTCTTTGGCAGACTCTTCTTCTGCCGCGCCCTTCGTAACATCTGTTTTCACGCCTACCGGGACAAATTCCCGGTCCTTCTCGCTGACCGAGACCGGCACGCCACTCACACCCTGTAAGGCCACGAGAATGGCGCGGTAGTTGTCTTTGTCCCCTTGCAGGAGAATTCCGTCAGCCTTGCCATCAGGGGCCGCATATTGAATGCCGATGAAATGAAGCCTTGTCTTGTGAAACAAGCCAAACAAGGCCACCGGGGCAACAAGTATAGCCAGGGCAACCATGGTGCCCACTCGCCGGTGTGCTTCCTGTCCGTAGCTGAGAGCCGTGACCGACTTTGCTGGAATATCGACGCTCTTGCCGTCCTTCAGACTGAGCGTAATCGTGTCCGAACTCACCGTTAGCTTGTTGTCCCAATCATGCGGGCTTACCTTGGAATCCACCGAGCCACCGTTGTACCGCACCTTAAACGTATTTCCCTTTCCCTCTGCGACAACGGCAAAAATCAGAAAACAAGCCAGAAGTCGACTTTTACTCAGCTTGCCCATGCTTTCCCCCCTGAAATGACCTTAGCGCGCGAGAACGTATGGTCCGATGATTACCACCGACAGGCTCGCGGCTCTCAGGCTGTTTCTCTCAACCGTCGCCTCAGCCGACACTGGTGCTCGTCGGCGCAGGACCCAACCAGCAGTAAGCTTCATGAATCCCCCCAGATTGACGGTTGGTGGTACGGTCCGAACACACCTGACTACGGCTAGACGTTACTCCCGGCAGCGCCGGGGTGTCAAGGGCGGTTTGGCGGCGGAAGTAGGCGCCCGGCGGTGCTGGTGTCAATTGACGGTTGTCTCTTCGGAAATGGTCATTCCCGCGGAAGCGGGAATCCACGCTTTTAGATTTCTGCCAGCTGTTTTCCTGATGGATTCCCGCTTCCGCGGGAATGACGGCGTAGGGCAAGAGGGTGCGAATCCCACAGGGTGCGAATCTCACAGGGTGCGAATCTCACAGGGTGCGAATCCCACAGGGTATGAATCCCAAGGGTGTGAATCCCAAATTGGACCACCCGGACCACCCGGCCTGGACGTTTCCGCCAGGCTGCACTACAATGTAGTGCATGAAGACAGAGGTTTATAGCTGGCGTTTGTCTGCGGAAGTAAAAACGGACCTCGAGCGCGAAGCGCGGGTGCGAAGGATGCCGGTTTCCGCCATCCTCGATGCGGCGGTGCGCGATTGGCTGAAGAGGGGCGGGGGCAACACCGATCAGGAGACCCAACGCCGGCTACACCACGCAGCTGCGCGTTGCCTCGGAGTTCTGGCGTCTGGAGACCCGCGGAGGTCGGAGCGCGTGAGAGAAACCCTCCGCGAGCGTCTAAGGCGGCGCCATGCGCGCTGACGCCCTCATTGACACGGGCGCCATTCTGGCGCTGCTTGACCGCACGGACCGCTGGCACCCTTCGTGTGTTGACGCCTTCCAGCGGCTTCGGCTTCCGCTCGTGACCTCTGAGGCCGTTCTGGCCGAATTGTTTCACCTGGTGGGCAGCTCGCGGCGCGAGATGAAAGCCGCCTGGAAGTTCGTGCGTTCGGGGGCCCTGGTGCTCGGCTCAATCGAGACGGCCGAACTTCCATACCTTCACGCCTTGATGTCACGCTACTGGGACCGGCCCATGGACTTCGCCGATGCCACCCTGGTCTATCTCGCAAAGCGCGAATCTCTCTCGGCCGTCCTGACCGTCGATCACGCAGACTTCGCAACCTATCGCATTGAGGGCAGGCGCGGATTCCGGCTTCTACCGGAAAGCCCGCCGTAGGCGGAGCCGTCTTCCGGGCAACACGGCGTTAGAATGCTTTGGCGCTTTCATTAAGACGACGTATGCGCCACACCGACGCGATGATCAAGGCTTACCATCCGCTCATGTTTTCTGGTCTTCCAGCCGGCTGATCCGTTTTTCGTGAATCTCCGCCACATGCAGCAGCCGGGCTGTTCCTTCGGCAATGTCATTGACCAGAACCCCCATCTCGGAAAGGTCTTTAGCCAGCAACTCGACGGTTTGCGTAAGGGCTTCGTGGCGTTCGGTCAGCCGCTCCAGGCGTTCGTCAATGTCCATGTTGGTCTCCAGCCTCTTAACTACCCTAGCTTACTGTACCCCCTACCTTTTGAGCAAAGGTCCAGAGGTCCCCGAGGTCCCCGCAGCGCCGAGGTGTCAGGGGCCAGGCAAGCGCACGCCTTGTGTTGGGTTACCCGGGGAGTCGTAATCGTGGAAGAAGTCCGCGGCTGCCTGGGTATGCGCTACCCGACGCGATGATCCAGGCTCACCATTCGCTCACGATTTCTCGTCTTCCAGCCGGCCGATCCGTTTTTCGTGAATCTCGGCCACATGCAGCAGCCGGGCCGTTCCTTCGGCAATGTCATTGACCAAACCTCGCACGTCATTGACGGCGGCTCGCATGTCGGAGATGTCTTTGGTCAGCAACTCGACGGTTTGTGTAAGGGCCTCGTGGCGTTCGGTCAGCCGCTCCAGTCGTTCGTCGATATTCATGTTCGTGTGCACCCTCTGTAACCTATCTTAGCTTACTGTACGCCCTGCTCTTCCGGCAAAAGTCCAGGGGCCCCGCACGACTTCGGGGTGTCAAGGGTGGTCTCGCTCCCGGCTGACTTGGGGTTGCGCGGCTTTGCCGCCGTGCCTTGCGGAAAGGCTCGCCTTTCCGGTCTCTGCCATTCGATTTTTTCCGCCGTGACGGAAACACGCTGTAGCGGCGGTGTCCTCACCGCCGTGCTCGGAAGTCGGCCGCTCTCAGCGGTGAGGACACACCGCGGCGATCGGCGGTGAGGACACCGCCGCTACAGCGTGTTTCCACGGCGGCGAAGCCGCATAGGCCGTCACCGCGTAGGACTATCACAACTAGGCAACATGACGAGGCTCACGCGGCGGATTTTGCTTGACATCAGAACTGAGGCGTTATAACTTGCAGCTAACCAGGGCGCGTGACGAAGAGAGGTTCCGCCCTATGCCTTTTGAGCGATTACTCCCGGACTGTCATGCCGATTGGCGATCACCGTTACGCCCGAAGCCGGGTGGAAACTCTCGGCCTGGCATTCCAGGCCACTCGGGAAACGGCCAGCCTGTGCGCCGCGCGCTCATCGGCATTGACGACACGCATAGCCTATTGCGCGGGGCAAGTTGGGGGACGGAACCGGAAAAATCGCAAAAATGCTTAGGATCTTTAAGCGCAACGAACCCACCGCTGTATCAGCCTCAGAAAAATGGAGTTAGCCGCGATTGCAGGCCTTCAGGTCTCAAGATTTTCCGGAAACAAAGCCAATCTCGCAAACGAAAGGGAGAGAAAGAGTTAGGCCCGAAATGGCTGTATTCGCGGCTGAGATTTTGACCGCGGATTTCGGCCTGAAAAACCCACTTTTGTGCGTATTTTGCGCTGCCGGGCCCAACCGAACCGCCCGCACAATCTCCTGCCGCCTGTGCTATGATCGCCGTGGCGGAACTGGTTGTATTTCCGCCACTTATCGCCCGTATGAGCCTTGAAACCGCCCGCCGCGTCCTGGAAATCGAAGCTCGGGCCTTGAGCGACCTCGTCAACCGGCTCGACGAGCGCTTCAACCAGGCTCTCGACACACTCGAGCGCTGCCGCGGACGCGTGGTCGTGACCGGCATGGGCAAGTCCGGGTTGATCGGCCAGAAGATTTCGGCCACGCTTTCGAGCACGGGCACGCCTTCGTTCTTCCTGCATCCCGCCGAGGCGCTGCACGGCGATCTCGGACGGCTGGTCGCGGGTGACGTGGCCGTGGCGCTCTCCTATGGCGGCGAGAGCGAGGAGCTGCTGCGCCTGCTCGACACCATCAAGCGCCTGGCGATTCCGCTCATCACGCTGACCGGCAATCCCTGCTCGACGCTTGGCCAGGCAAGCGACGTGGTGCTCGACGTCAGCATCAGCCGGGAAGCGTGTCCGCTAGGGCTTGCGCCCACCGCGTCCACCACCGCCATGCTCGCCATGGGTGACGCGCTCGCGATGGCGTTGCTCGAACGTCGCGGATTCACCGAGGACGATTACGCGGTGCTGCATCCCGGCGGCGGGCTCGGCGTACGATTGCGGCGCGTGGAGAACGTGATGCACACCGGCGACGCGATCCCGCGCGTCGGGCCGGAAGCGCCCCTGCATGACGTGATCTACGAGATGAGCCGCAAAGGTCTGGGCCTGACAACGGTGCTCGACGCGGATGGGCGCCTGGCGGGCTTCATCTCCGACGGCGATTTGCGGCGATTCTTCGAGCACGAGGGCAATCGTGCGCTGAGCCTGACCGCGTCCGATTGCATGACGCGGTCCCCGGTGACGATCGGCCCGCGCGAACTCGCGACCGAGGCGCTGAACGTGATGGAATCGCGGCGGATTACGGCCCTGCCAGTCGTCGGCCCCGATGGAGTGCTCGCGGGAGTCGTCCATATCCACGATTTGTGGCGGACCGAGATGTTCTGAGACGGTCGTCGGTTGACGGTAGCCGGTTTCCGGTAACCGGCTACCGTTTCCCAATCGGCGGATCGTGGATCGTAGTTCGTAGATCGTCGTGCCCATATCGTCGATCTCGATCGGATCGTCGTAGGATAGCAACGAACCACGGTCTACGATCTACGATCTACGATCTACGAACAACGATCTGCGGTCAACCGGCTACCGACAGCCGACAACCAAAACGATGCCAAAACCGAACTCTCGACGTGACGTCCAATCCCGCGCCCGCAAGATTCGTCTGCTGCTGCTCGACGTTGACGGCGTCCTGACCGACGGACGCATCTACTACGTCCCGGCGATCGGGGATGCGCCGGCAAAGCGGGACGAATCCGCGGCGGGGGAACCGAAACTCGTCGAGACCAAGACGTTTCATTCGCGCGATGGGCTCGGCATCAACATCTGGCATCGCTGCGGGTTCAAGACGGGATTGATTTCGGGCCGCGACTCTCCCATCGTGACGCATCGCGCGCGCGAGCTGGGAATCGAATTCGTCCGGCAGGGAGAAAGGCGCGACAAACTCGGGCCCTATCGCGAGATCCTCAAGGAGGCCGGCCTCGAGGATCGCCAGGTCTGCTACGTGGGCGACGATCTGGTTGATTTGCGGCTGCTGACGCGCGTCGGCTTGGCGGTCGCCGTCGCGGACAGCCATCCGCTGCTCGCCCGGTACGTCCACTACGTCACGCGGGCTCGCGGAGGATTGGGCGCGGTACGGGAAGTGATCGAGTTGATCCTGGCAGCGCAAGGTAAATTCAAACCCGTGCTGGAGGGCTATTTGGCGAAAGGTTGAACTCGGGCGCGGCGAAAATTGCGCGGTAGGGTCGGCCGCAGCTACGCCGCCGGGAAATCGGGAGGTGCGACGAGAGTCGACTCGGCCAAGCCGGCGATGTCAATGCCACATCAAAACCGGGGGACGCTAAACTCTTGCCACTCTTTCTCTTGGAAAAAGTGTCAAGGGTATGTTACTATCCGGCGTCGTGGGGAAGGCAATTCCTCGCCAATCGGCGAGGGTTGTGACTATAACCCTTTGTGGCTCGGGAACTTACTGGCCATCGCGCGAATTAGCCTGCCTCAACCTTCTGCGCAAACGGCCGAACCTGGTGGCTGATGCATCGTTTTCTTGCCCGCCGCACATTTTCTCGCCGACATTCCGTCCGGAGGCGTATATGACGCCCGAAGGTTCCGGAGCGGCACAGCAGGGCGAGACAGCGGCGTGTCCGGGTGTCGCAACCGCATCCGGCCAGCCGCGCGACCTGACCCGATTCCTCAGTTACATCCAGGTTGAGAAGGGCTTAGCGGGTAACACGCTGCTCGCTTATCGGCGCGACCTGATGAAGTTGTCCGCCCACCTTTCGAAGCAGGGCCGGACGCTCGCGAGCGCCGGTCGCGACGATATTCGCGGCTTCCTGGCCGAGCTCTACAAGCATCGTTTGAGCGCTCGGGCAGTCGCGCGGCATCTGGTCTCGATTCGCGGATTCTTCCAATTCCTGATGCGCGAGGGCGATGTCGAGCAGGAT
>JASHQD010000794.1 GCA_030037755.1 Terriglobia bacterium | reverse complement strand
GCCCGGCCATCACGAGGCTGGTCGGCGCGCGCTCGCGACCATACGTCCTCACGGTATCGGATTCATTCGCACGACGGAGCTGTCCTCCCGATAATAGAACCGCCAGTTTGACGATGGCCACTCTCTCCCGGCTCGACCGTGCCATCTGCCAGCATTCCGCCCGTCAGGCCAGGCTGGCCCGAATACCGGTTCTTGATAGCGGGTCAACAAGGGCAGGCAAAAAGCGGTCGACAAAGCGGTCATTATGGCGGCCAGAATCTCGCTTGAGTCTCAGCGTCGCTTCTTCGGGCCAGCCGGGCCACCCTCGCTTGCGCTATTTGGCCAAATGGCGTAGTATATTCAGCCAGGAGGCCATTATGGAGACCGAAGCCATTGCAGCGGCCCTGGGCGGCCGCAGGGTGCTCGGCAGGACGATCAGGAAAACGGATGATCTCGCCCGGCTGGTTCGGAAAGGGTTACCCGCCACCTCCGTAACGGCACTGGCCGAGAAGCTGGACCTGGCAAATGCCGTCCTGTCGCAGAAGCTGGGGATCCCACAACGGACGCTAACGCGCCGATTGAGCCAGGAATCCCGGCTGACGGCGGCGGAGTCAGACCGCACGGTGCGTCTGGCGCGGGTGTACGCCCATGCCGTCGAAATGATTGGCGATGAGGCGAAGGCGGTTGAGTGGCTCCGCACGCCCAACCGCGCGCTGGGCGGGGAACGCCCGCTCGATCTGCTTGACACCGACCTCGGTGCACGGTCGGTCGAAGACGTCCTGGGACGCATTGCCTACGGCGTGTATAGCTGATGAGGTTTTGGAGAATATGCCGGCGTCGGTTTGCCGCCGAGGCCGGCCGTGGGGAGGGCGCGTATCTCTACGGCGGTCGCTGGAACAGCCGCGGAGTTAGAGTTATCTACGCATCCACTTCCCTGGCGCTCGCTGCCGTTGAGGCCTTCGTGAATCTGGAGCCCCGGCTGCAACCAAACGATCTGGTTTCAATTGAAGGCGAGATTCCTGAGGCGCTCGAGATTGAGAGAGTAGGCCTGGAAGCGCTGCCATCGCATTGGGCCAAGAGCCGCGATGAGTCCCTGCACCGGGTTGGGGACGAGTGGATTCACGCCGGTCGGACAGTGGCTTTGCTCGCGCCAGCGGCGACAATCCCTGGCGAATGGAACATCCTACTGAACCCCACTCACGCCGAGTTCGCAAGAGTAAGGTTCTCACAGCCCAAGGTGTTCAAGTTCGACGTCCGAATGTTCCGAGGCTGACCCGCGCCTGGCTCGGGCTGCACGGCAACTTCCGCTAACCTTGGATAACGGAATCCCCTTCCGCCCTCAAACACGCTCCCGGTTCCGACGCCGCGATTGGGCTGCCCGCGAACGAGCCTTTCACCCGATGGCAAAAATCCGGCCCGAACCGACGTGCGACAACTTGTAATAAGGGCCTCGCACAGTCAGAAGAAGGGTCCCACCTCGCTAGATTCCGTACTTATACCCGCTGGCGTGAGTGACCTGATTCACCTTAGAGAGCGCGTCTGCCAAATAGTGGGCTGATTCCTTATCCCGCAATGACCTCAGTCGTAGGAGCTCACGTTGCAACTCCTCCGCATCTAGAATTTCTGGCTCCTTCTCTGCGACTTCCCAAAGCGCGTGAGCCGCGTGCTCCCGCTCGTCAGCGTCTGTACTGTGTAATCGCCCGAGAAAGATTTGCAGAACGGCGGGAAGCGCCCGCGCCATAGCCTTCAGTGCGGCGTTGGCAGGCGCTTGTACATACCAGTCCTCATCGTGAACCGACAATCTAATGAGAATGTCCACGGGAGCACGGTCGGGTGCAAATTGGGCAAGGTTCATGCAAATTGAGGCTGCCGAAGATCGAACAGAAAACTCGGGATTGTCCGACATTCGAGCTAGTACCCGATGATCGATCAGCGACGGCGCGAGTTCCGCGCAACCCTCAATGATCGACAAGATGCGCATGAGCAGATCGTGATCATCGGGATAATCCTGGTAACTCAACAGCGCCTCAAAGAGATCGTTCCTTCCGGAAGGGTCGGTGGCTTTGACTATTTCGATCGCGGCCGCAGCAGCGGCTTCCCGGTCTAGAAACTTTACACCGGCGACGAGTTTGTCGATACGAGCGTCCCTTTGGAATTGAGCGCTAGGTGCTGAAGCAGCAGAGGTAATACGGGCCTGCAATGCACGCCATGCAGCAGCCGCGGCTTCAGCAGCCCCCAAAGCATCGGCACGAACCCGCCGGACGTTCAACGAGGCTAGGAACCAGGGCATGACCTCGACCGGGGTTTCGTCAATGATGAATGGCAGAATTAGGATGTGGTTCTCTTTGATTTGACGCTTGGCTGCGAACTTGACCTCTCGCTCAACCCACCCGGATTGAAGGGCCGCATTTGATAGGAGAAACACAAACACGTCGGAGGCCTTCAGTCCATCCCCCAGCGTGTCAAAGATGTCGTCGCCAACACTGATTCTGGCAGTGTCGATCCACGGTTCCATATCATGCTCGCGAAGTCTCGCTGCAACCAACCCCGCGAACACTTTGTCTTGCGAGGAGTGGCTAATGAAAACTCGTCCTGGGAGTCGCGTGCGTGCACGGGTACGTTGTAACACGGCAGGTAGCGTCGTAGTCTCTCTGGCGCTTACCGCATCCTCTATCCACTTCGTAGCGTCTTCGCGATGCGAATCCCACCACTCGGCCTCTTCGGCTTCTGACCTGAATCGGGGAATGTCTAGTTTTCGGATCATAATCGCCCCTGTTCGAAGTATAACTTTTCCAGACGTGCATCAGCCTTGTAGGCCGTGATGGGCCGAATCGCTCGACCAACAAAAGTCGACACTACCAATAGGACTTGTCCCGAAGCGGTGATTCCAAGTGCCTCGGTCCGTTCCTCACCAAAGCGAGTCTCGATCTCCAACAATATCGCATGCGGATCAAGGATCGCCTGTTCCGCTTCCTCGGGAGATACGCCGTGCCGGGCTATGTGATCGTGATTGTTTTCATCCCAGTGAAACAGCGGTTGATCATCGGCCACACCCAAAGTGTACCTGCCCCACCGTTCACGCAGCAAGGGCACCCTCGATCAAGCAAATCTTACTAACAGTGGCCAAACCCGTGCAGTCCAGCAGCCCGGGGAGACCGGCGATTCGGCTATTGCTTCCCGCAGCGCCGCAGTGTACGCTAACGGGACGGCCGGGGGGCCGGAGACCCGGCTAATCCGCAGAGACAAGGAATCCCAATGAATCGTACGTTGCAGGTTTGGCACGGACGCAAGACGCTTGCTTTTCTGGTTGTGGCGCTGGCATCGTTCACCACGCTCGCGCTCGGGCAATACACGCTGCAGCAGATCAGCATCGACAATCTGACGAATTCAGACAGCGATCACAAGACGGAAGTGGAGCCGCACATCTTCTCGTGGGGATCGACCATGGTGGCTGCGTTTCACGTGGCGCGCCGGCCGGGATCAATCGGCTGGGGCAGCGGCGATATCGGCTTCGCCACCTCCATCGACGGTGGCAGCACCTGGGAGCACGGCGATCTGCCGGGCCTGACCGTGAATTACGGCAAGGGCCCATTCGGCGCCGAGGCCGATCCCGCCGTGGCGTACGACGCAAAGCACGGCATCTGGATGATCGTCTCGCTGCCGCTGGTGGGTCTGAGCGACGGCTCCGGCAAGATCGGCGACGTGGGCGTCAGCCGCTCAGTGGACGCGGTCCACTGGAACAGCGTGGTCATGATCGACAAGACGGCGCTTGACGACAAGACCTGGATCGTGTGCGACAACAATTCACAGAGCCCCTATTACGGCAATTGCTATGTGGAGTGGGACCAGGCTTATGGCACGGGCGAAGTGCTGATGAGCGTGTCGAGCGACGGCGGAGTGACCTGGAGCGCCGGCAAATCGTCTTCCGATCACGCCGTCGGGCTCGGTGGCGAGCCGCTGGTGCAACCCAACGGCACCGTCGTGGTTCCCTTCGAAGGCACAGGGATCAACGCCTTCACGTCGACCAATGGGGGCAGCACGTGGGGCAAGAGCGTGCTGGTCTCGACCATCGACAGCCACTACGATGCGGGAGGCATCCGCAATCCCGATCTGCCCACGGCTGCAATTGACGCCGCTGGCAACGTGTACGTAGGGTGGGACGATTGCCGGTTCCGCACCGGATGCGCCGAAAACGATATCGTCTACAGCACCTCGGCGGACGGCGAGACGTGGGGCGCGGTGACGCGGATACCGATCGATCCGACTTCGAGCACGGTAGACCACTTCCTCCCCGGACTCGGGATCGATCCGAACACGTCGGGCGCCGGCGCGAACATCACCGTGGTCTACTACTACTATCCCGTCTCAAACTGCGGCAACTCGTGCCAGCTGGACGTGGGCTTCAGCGGGTCCAGTGACGGCGGATCCACATGGTCGTCGGGCGTGCAACTGGCCGGGCCGATGCAATTGAGCTGGCTCCCGGATTCCGACGACGGGCCGATGGTCGCGGACTACATCGGCGTGTCGTATAACAATGGCAATCCGTACGGCGTATTCGCAGTGGCTCAGGCACCAACGGGAAGCGTGCTGCACGAGCAGATGTATACCACCAAGCAGCCGCTGTCGCCCGCGGCAGGCGCGCAACGATTCAGTTCCGCGGCGGATCATCCAGTGCCCGGCGCGAAGTCGGACCACAAGATGGTCTTCTATCTGGACGACGGGCATCATCGACCAATTCCCGAGTCGCGGCTCGCGTCTCAGGACGAGAAGTAGCAGCTCCGGTCCACACCATATCTCGAACTTAAGCTTCGCGCCGCTGTCCCGATCGATCCCGTTCGGGGCGGCGGCGCGATTCCCACCTCAGGCCCCAATCGGCGTAAGCCCGGCCGCACCCGTGTGATCACCGTCACAGGCTTTTGGTCCCTTTTTCTGATAGCATTTCCACTTGACAGGATGTGATACGTTTGAGTAGTTAACAACCCTCAATTACGGGATTCTACCGATGCCTACCGGAGATGCCCAGCAGTCAAATTCCTCGATTCTGGATCGCAGCCAGTTGGACCTGCTGTTCGGGGCGCTGGCCGAGCGTGGATATCATATTGTAGGACCTAGAGTTCGCGACGGCGCCATCGTCTATGACGATGTGGCTTCGTCGGCCGACCTCCCGGTCGGCTGGAAGGACGAGCAGGACGGCGGCAAGTACCGGCTGGTCCGCCGCAATGACGAGGCGGTCTTCGGATATGCCGTCGGCCCCCACTCCTGGAAGCGATACCTGCATCCTCCGCTGGTGCGGCTCTGGCAGGCGACGCGCAAGCCGGGCGGCTTCGAGGTTACGCCGGAGCCGATCAATCCGCAAAAGACTGCATTCATTGGAGTTCGCTCTTGTGAAATCCATGCGATCCAGATCCAGGACAAAGTCTTTCTGGGCGGACCGCATGTGGATGTCGCCTATAAGGCGCGGCGCGAAAACGCATTCCTGGTCGCCTTGAACTGCGGCCAGGCGGGTGGAACCTGCTTCTGCGTCTCGATGAAGACCGGACCCAAAGCCCAGTCCGGGTTCGACTTAGCTCTAACCGAGGTCATCGAGAAAGAAAGGCACTATTTCCTGCTTGAGGCCGGCTCCGATGCGGGCGCCGAAGTCCTGAGCGCCCTGACGCTCGAACCTGCAGGCCCTGAAGAGCTTGCGGCCGCTGAGCGCGTGGTGAAGAACACCGCGGCGCATATGGGTCGAGCACTCGATACGGACGGCATCAAGGACCTGCTTTACCGCAATTACGAGAATCCACGGTGGGACCAGGTCGCCAACCGTTGCCTGACCTGCGCCAATTGCACCATGGTGTGTCCGACCTGCTTCTGCACCACGGTCGAGGACGTAACCGACCTCGGCGGCGAGCATGCCGAGCGCCGGCAGAAGTGGGATTCGTGCTTCACGCTGGACTTCTCCTACATTCACGGCGGAAGCGTTCGTCCGTCGGCGCGCTCACGCTACCGGCAATGGATGACGCACAAGCTCGGGACCTGGATCGACCAGTTCGGCACCTCGGGCTGCGTGGGCTGCGGGCGCTGCATTACCTGGTGCCCGGTCGGAATCGATATCACAGAAGAAACGCGAGCCATCCGGGAGAGTGAGACTGCTCCCAAGAGATCGGCGCGGGAGGACGCGAATGGCGATTGAGACTCTGAAGACCTTGCTTGCGGAACACCCCTTCGTGCACGGGCTCGACAGCAAGTACATCGACCTGCTGGTGAGCTGCGCGACCAACGTCCGCTTCCAGGCGGGCGAGTTCATCTTTCGCGAGGGCGGCAACGCGGACCAGTTCTACCTGCTGCGGCACGGGCGCGCCGCAATCGAGATCTACGCGGCGGAGCGCGGATCGATCACGGTCATGACCGTCGGTGAGGGCGAGGTGCTGGGATGGTCGTGGCTGTTTCCGCCCTATCGCTGGATGTTCGACGCCAAGGCGCTGGAGTTGACGCGAGGCATCGCACTCGACGGGAAATGCCTGCGGGCGAAGTGCGATGAGGACCACGAGCTCGGCTACGAGCTGATGAAGCGCAGCGTACAGGTGGCGGAGCAGCGGCTCCAGGCCACGCGGCTGCAGCTCTTGAATCTGTATGACGTTCCGCAGCCCACGGAGGCGCGATGAGCGCGACACCCATAAATCCGCTGGTGCCGGAACCGTGGAAAGTCCAGCGTGTACACCGTGACACGGCAGACACCTTCACCATGGAACTCGAATCCGCGGGCGGCAAGCGCGAGCTTCCCTTCGCCGCCGGCCAGTTCAACATGCTTTACGTCTACGGGGTCGGTGAGGTGCCGATCTCGATCAGCGGCAACCCGACGAAGCCCTCGTCGATCGTGCACACCACGCGCGAAGTCGGCCCGGTGACGAGCGCCCTGCGCAAGTTGAAGCCCTCGGATCACCTGGGACTGCGCGGGCCCTTTGGCGTCGGCTGGCCCGTGGTCGAGGCACGCGGGGCCGATGTGGTTATCGTGGCGGGCGGCATCGGTCTGGCGCCCCTCCGGCCGGCGCTCTATCAGCTGCTCGCGGCCCGAAACTACTACGGCAAGGTCGTCCTGCTCTACGGCACGCGTACTCCCGCCGACATCCTTTTTCGCAAGGAGCTTCAGAACTGGCATTCGCGCTTCGACCTCGAAGTCCACGTGACCGTGGATCGCGCCATGGGTAATTGGAACGGAAATGTGGGCGTGGTGACCACCTTGATTCCGCGTGCCCCGTTCGATCCGCACAGCACGGTGGCCATGGTTTGCGGGCCCGAGGTGATGATGCGTTTCACCGTGCAGGAGTTGGAGAAGCGCGGTGTCGGCCTCGAGAACATTTACCTGTCCATGGAACGCAACATGAAGTGCGCGGCCGGCTTTTGCGGGCATTGCCAGTTCGGACCGGCCTTCATTTGCAGGGACGGACCGGTTTTTCGCTACGATCACGTCCAGCCGTTGATGGCCGTGCGCGAGGTTTAAACGGGGTTGGAAGCGATATCCGGCAAAGGCCCCGAGGGCCTGAATATGGATCCCCGTAGGGGCGACATAGGACGACGGGAAGGCCGGCAGGGCTGAGGCTCTGACCTCGCTCCTACGGGGCTTGGATTGAGCATGTTTGACTGACGCGTTTCGTTTTCCCACGGCTCCAAAAGCAGTCGCCGTGGGCTACAGGACGCCGCCCCTCCGGGGCTCGAGGGATTTTATGCCGCCGACACTCGGTAAAGCTTCACCGCCCTCGGAAGATAAGCGCTGGAAGATCGTGGCGGCTACGATGCGGCGCCACGGCTTCAGCCGCAACGCGCTTATCGAAACCCTGCACACCGTCCAGCAATCATTTGGATTTCTCGATCGTCCGTCCCTTGAGTATGTGGCGCAGTCTCTGCGGGTGCCTCTGAGTAAGGCGTTCGGCGTCGCAACTTTTTATCACTTCTTCAGCCTCAAACCGCCCGGCGACCATACCTGTGTGATCTGCCTTGGGACAGCATGCTACATCAAGGGCGCTCCGCAGCTTCTTGCGGAGGTTGAGCAATCGCTGGGCATCAAGCAGGGAGAAACCACTGCGGACGGTCATGTCTCGGTCCTGACGGCGCGATGCGTGGGATCCTGCAGCCTTGCGCCCGTGGCATTGTTCGACAGTGAGGTTGCGCCCCGCCTGAACGCCGTCGAGATGCGCGGCCGCCTCGCGCGGTGGATGCCGTCATGACGCCTGAGCAACTCGAGCAGATCGCTTCGGAAGAAACGGCGGCGCGCGCCCGCAACCCGCGGCGGCTTTCTGTCTGCATGGCCGCGGGCTGTATCTCGTCGAACAGCGATGCCGTCAAAAAGGCCCTGGAGCGCGCCGTTGCCGGCGGCCCGTTGAAGGACGCCTGCCCGGTAACCGGAGTCGGGTGCATGGGGCTTTGCTCTCGCGGTCCGCTCGTTTCCACCGAACCCGCCGGGGTGCTTTATCAGAACGTCACTCCGGAAGATGCCGGCGAAATTGTCGGAGCGGTATCAGGCCCGGCGGTCGAGCGTCTTCAATGCTCCCGGGAACTGCCCTTCTTCAAGCGCCAGGTGGGGGTGGTGCTGGAAAACAGCGGGCAAATCAATCCCGAACGTATCGAGGATTATCTGGCTGCCAAAGGGTATGCAGCCCTTGTGCAGGCGCTCACGGAGATGAGACCGGCCGAAGTCATCGAGCAGGTTTCGCGCAGCGGATTACGCGGACGGGGAGGCGCCGGATATCCGACCGGCTTGAAATGGAGCACGGTAGCGAAGGCCCGGGCGGAAACGAGATACGTGATCTGCAACGCGGACGAAGGCGATCCTGGCGCTTTCATGGATCGCAGCGTGCTCGAGAGCGATCCGCAGCGTGTGCTCGAAGGGATGATCATTGCGGGCTACGCCGTGGGCGCGAGCCGCGGATATATTTACGTGCGCGCCGAGTATCCGCTGGCGATCGCGCGGCTGAACACCGCCATTCGCCAGGCAAAGCATCTGGGCTTGCTGGGCAGCCAGATCGGCAACACCGAATTCGCATTTGACATCGAACTGCGCCTGGGCGCGGGCGCGTTCGTGTGTGGCGAGGAGACCGCTTTGATCGCCTCGATCGAAGGCGGGCGCGGAACCCCGCGGCCCCGGCCGCCGTATCCGGCGCAGGCCGGCCTCTTCGGTGCGCCGACCTTGATCAATAACGTGGAGACCTTTGCCAACATTCCGCCGATCATTCGCAACGGCGGTGACTGGTACGCCGCCATGGGCACGCAGCGCAGCAAGGGCACCAAGGTTTTCGCGCTGACGGGCAAGATCAACTGTACCGGGCTCATCGAAGTCCCCATGGGGATGAGCCTGCGTGAAATCATCTTCGAAGTCGGAGGCGGGGTGCCGGAAGGACGCAAGTTCAAGGCGGTGCAGACCGGCGGGCCTTCCGGCGGCTGCATCCCGGAGCAGTTCCTCGATATGCCGGTCGATTACGATTCGCTGGCCCAGGCAGGATCGATTATGGGCTCCGGCGGCATGATCGTCATGGACGACTCATCCTGCATGGTGGATGTGGCCAAGTATTTCATGGAATTCTGCATGAGCGAATCGTGCGGGAAATGCATCCCCTGCCGCGCGGGCACGGCCCAGATGTACGATCTGCTGGCCAAGATTTGCGAAGGGCGGGCCGCGCTCGACGATCTGGCGATGCTCGAGGACCTTTGCGACATGGTCAAGAACACCAGTTTGTGCGGTCTCGGACAGAGCGCGCCCAATCCGGTGCTCAGCACGTTGCGCTATTTCCGCGACGAGTACCTGGCCCATATCCAGGAGAAGAAATGCCCGGCCGGAGTGTGCGCCTGCGGCATGAAGCAGGAGGCTGGCTCATGACCCCTGCCGTTTCCGACGTCAAGACGCTGCAGATCGACGGCATCGATGTGAGCGCGCAGGCCGACCAGACCATTCTCGACGCGGCGCGCGAGAAAGGCCTCTCCATTCCGACGCTTTGCCACCTCGATGGGCTGGGCGACGTGGGGGCGTGCCGCCTGTGCCTGGTGGAGATAAAGGGAACCAGCAAGCTGTTGCCGGCCTGCGTGACGCGCGTCGAAGAAGGCATGGAAGTTACCACGCAATCCGAGCGTCTTCTGAAGTACCGTCGCATGACGCTTGAACTTCTCTTCGCCGAGCGCAATCACGTCTGCTCGGTATGCGTGGCGAATGGGCACTGTGATCTGCAGGTGCTGGGGCAGGCGCACGGACTGACCCACGTTCAGTTCCCCTATCGATATCCGAAGCTCCCCATGGACGCATCGCACGACCGGTTTGTGGTGGACCACAATCGCTGCGTGCTCTGCACGCGGTGCGTACGGGTATGCGACGAGGTCGAAGGCGCGCATACCTGGGATGTGATGAGCCGCGGAATCGGATCGATGGTCATTACGGACTTGCACCAGCCTTGGGGCGAGTCCGACACCTGCACGAGTTGCGGGAAATGCGTGCAGGTTTGCCCCACCGGGGCGCTGTTCGAAAAGGGCAAGGCGAGGCTGGTGGCGAAGAGCCGCGATTTCCTCCCCTATCTGGCGATGATGCGGGAAGGAAAATGATGAACAGGGTTCGCCTGGCGACGGTCTGGCTCGACGGCTGCTCCGGCTGTCACATGTCGCTCCTCGACATGGATGAACGGCTGCTCGATCTTGCGGACCGGGTTGAACTAGTTTACAGCCCGCTGGTGGACCACAAGGAGTATCCCGAAGACGTGGACCTTGTGCTGGTGGAAGGGTCGGTGAGCAGCGAGGAGGACCTTCACAAGATCAGAAAGATCCGGCGGCAGTCCAAGATCCTGATTTCGCTCGGCGATTGCGCGGTTACGGGTAACGTACCGGCCATGCGTAATCCCTTCAAGACGGCCGAGGTACTCCGGCGCGTTTACGTGGAGAACGTGTCCGTTGAGTCTCCGACGCCGAACCAGGTCGTGCCCGCGCTGCTCGCGCGAGTGCGTCCGGTTCACGAGGTGGTGCCCGTGGACGTGTTCGTACCCGGTTGCCCGCCCTCGGCGGATACGATTTTTTGGACCTTGACGGAATTGCTGGAGGGACGGCGTCCGGACCTCACGGGTAAGACGCGATTCGGGGCGTAGATGATGTGTCCGAGTCCGTCCGGCAACGAAAGGCCCGGAGGGACTGAATAGGATTTCGGATTCCGAATTTCGAATGTCAAAAGTCGAATTTCGAATGTCGGATTTCGGATTTCGGAAGTCAAAAGTCGGATTTCGAATGTCGGATTTCGGGTTTCGGAAGTCAAACGTCGAATTTCGAATGTCCGATTTCGAACTTCGGATGTCGAAAGTCGGATTTCGAGTGTCCGATTGCGGACTTCGGATGTCGAAAGTCGGATTTCGAATGTCCGATTGCGGACTTCGGATGTCGAAAGTCGGATTTCGAATGTTCGATTTCGGATCGCGGAAAAGGCCCGGAAGGCGGGGATCGCGAAACGGAGAAGAGAACCAGGCATGGGTCGCCAAATCTTAATCGATCCCGTCACGCGGTTGGAGGGCCACGCCAAGATCACGCTGCACCTTGACGATCAGGGCGCCGTGGAGGCGGCGCAATTCCACGTCACCCAGCTTCGCGGCTTCGAGAAGTTCTGCGAGGGACGCCGGTTCCTCGAAATGCCCTACCTGATGTCGCGAATCTGCGGCATTTGTCCCGTCAGTCATCTGATCGCTTCCGCGAAGGCCTGTGACGCCATCCTGGCGGTCAGCATTCCCGAAACTGCGGCCCAACTCAGGCGCGTGATGAATCTCGCGCAGGTCGTACAGTCGCACGCGCTCAGCTTTTTCTATCTTTCCTCTCCGGATTTGCTGCTGGGGATGGATGCGGACCCGGTGAAACGTCACCTCTTCGGCGTTGCCGAAACGCATCCCATGCTCGCGCGCGACGGCGTCGGGTTGCGGCAGTTCGGACAGCAGATCATCGAAACCCTGGGAGGAAGACGAATTCATCCGGGTTGGGTTATTCCCGGCGGCGTCGCCGGACCCTTGAGCACCGAGAATCGCGATCGCATCCTGGCCGGAATACCCGAGGCCCTGAACCGGACCCAGCGCACGCTGGACTGGTTCAAGCGCACGATCGAAACCTTCCGCGAGGAGATTCGCACGTTCGCGAATTTTCCATCCATGTTCCTGGGGCTGGTGGGCGCGGAGGGAGAGCTCGAGACCTACGACGGCAGACTGAGGATCGTGGACGAAAGCGGCAGCATCGTCCAGGACGGTATTGATCCATTGCGCTACGCGGAGTTTATCGGCGAGGCGGCCGAGCCCTGGACTTACATGAAGTTTCCTTATTACAAGCCCGCCGGCCGCGAGCACGGATTCTATCGCGTGGGACCGCTGGCCCGGTTGAACATCGTGACCCGCTGTGGGACCGCCCGCGCCGACCAGGAGCTGGCGGAGTTCCGCGAACTGCGGCGAGGCGCCATCCTGAGTTCTTTCCATTACCACTACGCGCGCCTGATCGAGATTCTGCACGGGATTGAGAAAATCGAGGAGCTGTTGAGCAATCCCAAGATTTTGAGCAAGGATGTGCGCGCCGTGGCGGAGGCAAACCGCAGGGAAGGCATCGGAGTGGCGGAGGCGCCGCGCGGCACGCTGATCCATCACTATGAAATCGACGACGAAGGCTTGATTACCTGGGCCAATTTGATCATCGCCACCGGCCATAACAACCTGGCGATGAATCGGGGAATTCTGCAGGCGGCCCGGCATTACGTGAGCGGAAATCACGTATCCGAGGGAATGCTCAATCGGGTGGAGGCTGTTATTCGCACCTTCGATCCCTGCCTGAGTTGCTCAACCCACGCGCTTGGTCAGATGCCCTTCAAAATCCAGATTATCGGCAGGGACGGCGTGCTGGTCCGGGAGTTGAGAAGAGACTGATGCGTACGGCGCTTGTTATCGGACTGGGGAACCCGCTTCGCGAGGACGACGGTTTCGGATGGCACGTCATCGAGCGGCTGCGCGAGTCCGCCGTGGAAGGGCGCGCCGACCTCCTGGCCTGCCATCAGTTGACGCCCGAACTGGCCGCCCCCGTGGCGCAGTCGGCGCGCGTGATCTTTGTTGACGCGGCGGAAGGAGAGCTGGCCGGTGAGGTCTGCCTCGCGCGCATCAATGCTGACGTCGGGAGCGCAACGCGGCCCGAGGCGTTCTCGCACCGCCTCGATCCGGCCGGCCTGGTCCGTTACGCGAAAATGCTGTACGGAGAAGTGCCCGAAGCGATGATCCTTTCCGTGAAGGGCGCGGCCTTCGGCCTTTCGGAGGATCTTTCGGAACCTGTGGCAGGTGCAATCCCGCAGGTATTGCGGATCGTGAACGAACTCCTGACCGGCGAAGCGCTACCGGCCGGGGAGATGGAGAAATCATGGCTGCCCGTGTGAAACCGAAGCTCGCCGTTTGGAAATTCGCTTCCTGTGACGGCTGCCAGCTGAGCCTGCTCGACTGCGAGGACGAATTGCTGGCGGTCGCCGGCGCTGTGGAAATCGCGAACTTCCCCGAAGCCTCGCGCGCCGTGGTGAAAGGGCCTTACGACATTTCGCTGGTCGAGGGGTCCATTACGACGCCGCACGACGCGGAGCGCATTCACCAGGTACGCCGCGCTTCGAACTTCCTGATCACCATCGGCGCGTGCGCCACCGCGGGGGGAATCCAGGCGCTGCGCAATTTCAAAGACGTGCGTGACTTCACCTCGGTCGTCTACGCCACGCCTCAGTACATTTCCACGTTGAACAAGTCCACGCCGATTGTCGATCACGTGCGCGTCGATTATGAGCTGCACGGCTGCCCGATCAACAAGCACCAGCTGGTGGAAGTGCTGAACGCATTCTTGAACGGACGCCGGCCCGCGATCCCGCCTCACAGCGTCTGCACCGAGTGCAAGAGGCAAGGGATCGTATGCGTGATGGTGGCGCATGGCACGCCGTGCCTGGGTCCGGTCACCCACGCCGGGTGCGGCGCATTGTGTCCTTCGTACGACCGGGGCTGCTTTGGCTGCTACGGTCCTATGGAATCGCCCAATACGGCCAGCCTCGCGCGAGGCTGGGTGCAACTGGGCGCGAAACCGCCGGACCTGCTGCGCGCGTTCCGCAGTTACAACGGCTACGCCGAACCCTTCCGGCGTGAGAGCGAGGCCCATGAAGAACAAA
This sequence comes from Terriglobia bacterium, assembly GCA_030037755.1. Classification (GTDB taxonomy): domain Bacteria; phylum Acidobacteriota; class Terriglobia; order UBA7540; family UBA7540; genus Gp13-AA77. Next base: position 7,402 of record JASHQD010000794.1, on the reverse strand, counting down.
ACCGTTAAAGTCGACTTTCTGGCCCGCGTTGAAGGTGAGGGCGGGCTCTACGTCAAGCTCAAGGGCAAGACGGTGGCCGACGTCAAGTTCCGGATTTTCGAGCCGCCCCGCTTTTTTGAGGCTTTCATGCGCGGGCGCGACTTCCGCGAGGCGCCGGACATTACCGCGCGCATCTGCGGCATCTGTCCCGTCGCTTACCAGATGAGCGCGTGCCACGCGATGGAGAATGCGCTCGGCGTTATGGTGGGTGGACAGCTTCGCGCCTTGCGCCGGCTCCTGTATTGCGGCGAATGGATCGAAAGCCATACCCTGCACGTTTACATGCTGCACGCGCCGGATTTCCTGGGATACCAGGACGCCATCCAGCTGGCCAAAGATCATCCGGACGCCGTGCAGCGCGGGCTGAAGCTCAAAAAGATCGGCAACGAGATCGTGAATCTGCTCGGCGGAAGGGAAATTCACCCTATCAACGTCCGGGTGGGCGGATTCTACAAGCTTCCGTCCAGGCGTGAGTTCGCCGATCTCGCCGAAAGGCTGAAGTGGGCGCGCGATGCGGCCCTGGAGACGGTGCGCTGGGTCGCGACCCTCAATTTTCCCGACTTCCAGCCGGATTACCTGTTCGTTTCGCTGCGGCATCCCGACGAGTACCCGTTCAACGAGGGCCGGATCGTTTCCAATCGCGGGCTCGATATCGACGTGCGCGATTACGAGAAGCGATTCGAAGAGCAGCACGTGGAGCACTCGACGTCGCTGCATTCGGTGCTGACGGGCTCGCCGCCTTATTGCGTCGGCCCCATCGCGCGCTACAGCCTGAATTTCGACCGCCTGCCGGAGCCGATCCAGCAGGTCGCGCGCGAAGCCGGACTGGGCCCGGTGTGCAAAAACCCCTTCCAGAGCATTGTGGTGCGCTCGGTCGAGACACTCTACGCCTGCGAGGAAGCGCTGCGGATCATCGCCCAATATGAGCCGCCGGAGAGTCCGGCGGTGAAGGTGGAGCCGCATGCGGCCAGCGGATGCGCCTGCACCGAAGCGCCGCGCGGATCGCTCTATCATCGTTACCGGATCGACGACCGGGGCAACATTCTCGACGCCAAGATCGTCCCGCCCACTTCACAGAATCAGAACTCCATCGAGCAGGATCTGCGCGAATTCGTGACGGCACGCATCAACCTGCCGGAAGCCGAGCTTCAATGGCAATGCGAGCAGGCGGTGCGCAACTACGATCCTTGCATCTCCTGCTCGACCCACTTCCTGAAGCTGACGATCGACCGGCAGTGAATTGGTGGGGACGCGCTGTAGCGGCGGTGTCCTCACCGCCGGGACACGTGTTCCCACCGACGGCTTTGGATTATTCGTTTATTCGGCGGTGAGGACACCGCCGCCACAGCGCGTGCTATGGCGCAGATTCTCGTGATCGGCATCGGAAACGAATACGCGCGCGACGACGCTGCGGGCTTGCTGATCGCTCGCGAGATCAAGAAGCAAGCGCGCGAGGGCGTTGAAGTCATCGAGCTGAGCGGTGAAGGCGCGGCCCTGATGGAATCGTGGAAGGGCGCCGACACGGTCATCGTGATTGACGCCGCCCGCTCGGGTGGCATGCCCGGAACCCTGCACCGGTTCGACGCCTGTCGTGAGCCTCTGCCTGCCGAGACGTTCCGCGGGTGCACCCACGCCTTTGGACTGTACCAGGCCGTGGAGGTCGCGCGCTCGCTCGCTCAGCTTCCCCGCCGGCTGATCATTTATGCCATCGAAGGCCGCGACTTCGCCGCCGGAATCCGGCTCACGCCGGAATTCGAACAGTCAATGCCGGCTGCGGTCGACGCCGTAACCCGCGAGATTGTCGCCCTGGAAGGCGACCCCTCCCGTTAAATCCCGCGCCACGACCGCAACCGTCAGAGTGCCGTAAGCGCGACTGTGGGTTACACGATTTCGTCACTTTCGAGTGACAATCGCGTCACCCCGGCCTAATCCTGCACTCCTACTTTGTTGCGCTTCAGCGACTTAGGTGCCCACCGCCGCCGGCGTAAATTTGGCGCGCAAAGTGCTCTTGCGGGGTTCAGGTGTCTATCGGAATGCTAGGTCTCCGAAGACCCCAAAGGGGGCAGGATCATGCTGATTGGGGAACGTCTGCGACAACTTCGACAGCAACGGGGGCTGAGCCGCGGCGACATCGAACAGGCCAGCGGGTTGATGCGCTCATACATCACTCGAGTCGAACTCGGGCAGTCCGTCCCTACTCTTGAAGCGTTGGAACGCTTCGCCGCCGCGCTCGAGGTTCCGCTGTACTGGCTCTTTTACGTGGAAGAGTCGGATGGCCAGCCGACGGCGTGGGCTTGCCCTCGCTCACCTTTGTCGAAACCTCAGCAACAGCCGCTGAAGCCGTCCGACGGCGAAGCCCGCTTTCTGATGAAGCTGGCGGAACTGACCGGACGGCGCGTGGAGGCGGACCCCGCATTTCTCCTCGATTTTGCCCGTCAACTGGCGCTCGGCAAGCCGGAGAACTAGACTCCGGCACCGAGGCCATCCGCAAGTTATCCCTTCTATTCCATTGCCTTACAGGTTTATCGAATCTCCATATAAGCTCAACTCCCTCTCCGTTGATCTCCCTTCGGGCGCCCGCGTACGGTCGAGGCGTGAAGGATCCCGTTCAGATGGTCACGCTTATCGTGACGGCGTTGCGACACACGATGAGACTCTATCGGGAGGAGAAGCTGCCATGAACTGTGGCGGTGGTGGTGTCATTTGAAGCGCGGGCATCCTGTGCGCTCCCGGTTATGGCCGGAGGCCACGGTGCGTGGGGGCGGGCAGGATGCCCGCGCTTCAAATGGCACGAGACAAATCAATGGCCAAACACCCGGAAACCGTGTATACTATAACTTCTTGATCGGTTTTTGTGGCCCATCACCGGATTAGCCTGAGTCCACAAACTTCTGGTTTGTGGACTTTTCGTTTTTTGGGGACTGGTTGCGAAAGCAGAACAAGAAATACAACATCGAAAAGGAAAACAACACAAGTATGAACAAAGAACAAGGCACGGTGAAGTGGTTCAACAACGAGAAGGGTTACGGATTTATCCAGCGCTCTTCCGGTCCGGACGTCTTCGTGCATCATTCCGCCATTCAGTCGAACGGTTTCCGTTCGCTGGCCGAAGGCGAATCTGTGGAATTCACCGTGACCAAGGGCCCCAAGGGCCTGCAGGCCGAGCAAGTAACGAAGCTCTAAAAGCCACAATTCAACCCGCCCGCGCTTCCTCCGGAGCGCGGGCGGCCTCTCTTCAGGCTGACACCCATGCAAATCCAATATCTGGGTTTTGAACCGAAGGCGCGGTGCCGGGAGTACTCGTATCGAGTCCTGGGCCCGCATTCGGAGACGCGCGAGTTCACACTTTCCATCCTGAACCAGGCGTTCCTCGAAAAGCGGCTGCCGTACCAGGATGGAGCGGAATTCTGCTACCGCAGCCTGCAATCCGCCCTCAGCCAGGAATCCCTGGAACATCCTCTGGCCCGGCACTGGACGGTTTCAGATCAGGACCTGGAAGAATACCAGCAGAAGCGTCGTCCTGCGAAGCGGCGTTCCTGAGGACCAACCCGCTCGCGTCCGTTGACATCATTTCCTTCCTCAGTTTCGTGCCGCGCCCGAAACGCCAGACTCCGGCTGTCGCGTGGCATGCAACTCGATCGTTTGAAGCGGGGAGCCGTCGGGCTTCAGAATCTCGAGTTTCTTGTACATCCTTCCCGGGCCCGCCCGCTCCACCTTCTCTGTGAACGAGTTGGCTCCCACCTTGCCTTCGAATTCGACCACATCGGCTTGGGCAGCGCTGAGCGGCGCTTCGATCGGACGCTTGCCGGGAGGAATCTTCATGTCCGCGTCGACTTGCCAGGTGCGGCCGATCAAGGCATCGGCGCCGGGCGCGAGTGTTGAGAACTCGTAACCTTCCGCCTTGCCTCCGCTGACCGGGCAAAGAATGCCGGACATCACGCTTGCGGAGGGCGCGAGCCAGAACTCGTGCACTTCGCCGGTGCCGAATGGGCTGATCCAGTGGCCCGTAAACCAGGCGAGCGTCTCGAGATTATTCTTCGTCGGCGATGCCGTTCCCGCCTGCGTCACGCCGGGAAGCTCGAGCGACTGACGGTGCCAGTCCACCTCGATGGTTGAAGGCGATCCGCTGTCGCCGATGATCTCCGCGCGTGTGTGCAGCCACGTAGCGCTCTTCAGCTCCAGAATCGAGCGCTTCGGCCGTGAATTCACCGGATTCTCAAAGACGAAGCGGTTCGCAATGCGTTCGGAGAGCCTCAACACGATAAGATCTGAGCCCTCCATAGGCTTCAATTCCGGATCAAAGTGCCGCAAACGTAGTTCGATGCCATCCGGGGTCTCGCGCAACGCCGAGAATTCAAGCAAAGGGGCCTGTTGCGGCGCCACCAGGCGAAACATCCCCAGAATCACGCCGCCGGTCACAGGAGAGTAATACTGCTCCACCTGGGCGCTGCCCAGCGACGCTGTCCACCGTCCCTGCAACCAGGAGAATTCAGAAATAGTGGCGGAATGCGCGGTGTTTCCGCCAAGGGGACTGTTCTGCTTCGACGTCCCAGGACGCGCGATAAGGCAAATTGCGGCGAGAGCGATTACAACCTTTTGCGTCATACGTAGCCTCGTACAAAGTGACTTGAGGCATTCAACTAAGCATCAATGGGCGCGAGCTGTCAATGGCCCTCAAGCGTCGTCCCGCGGGTTATTGGTTATTGGCACCATTTGACCACTGGAATGCTCTGCGTCATTCGTCATTCCCGAGCAAGCGGGAATCTATAAGGAAAACCGGCTGGAAGAATCTCAAAAACGTGGCTTCCCGCTTGCGCGGGAACGACGAATGACGCAAAGTAGCCGTGAAACGGCACCACTACCGGTTATTGCGGTCGCGTGCGGCAAGCGTCCGCGGAGAGCTATAATCGCTGAGGAGGAATCCCGTGAGAAAAGCATGGACCCTGATCCTGCTCTTGGTGTGCGCAGCGTCGGCCCGCGCCCAGACGAGTCCGGCGTCCGCGAAGACGGACTCTCCCACCCCCCAGGCCGCCGCGGACCAGGCCTCCGCCCAGAAAACCATCCGGGTCAACGTAAACCTTGTTAACGTGCTTTTCACGGTGACGGATAAGAAGGGGCACACCGTCTCGGATCTGGGTAAGGATGACTTCCACGTTCTCGAGGATGGCCAGCCCCAGACGATCAGCTTCTTCAGCCGCGAGACCGACCTGCCGCTGCGCATCGGCGTCCTGATCGACACCAGCAATAGCGTTTCGGAGCGGCTGCACTTTGAAGAAGAGGCCGCTGTGGATTTCCTGAGCGAAGCCATTCGGCCCGGCAAGGACATGGCGTTTGTGGTGGGATTCGACGTCGAGCCTCAGCTCGTTCAGGACTACACCGACGACGTGGAGAAGCTCTCGAATGCGATTCGGGGCCTCGCGGCCGGCGGCACGACGGCTCTATATGACGCGCTCTACTATGCCTGCCAGCAGAAGATGCTGAACCTTAACGATCCCAACGCCAATGCCAACTCCGAGTATCTGCGCCGCGTTCTCATCGTCGTCAGCGACGGCAAGGATACGAACAGCGCGCACTCGCGCACCGAGGCGCTGGAGATGGCTGAGCGTTCGGAAGCCATCGTCTACGCAATCAGCACGAATAATAGCGGCACCAATACGGCGGGCAGCACGACTCCGAACGGATACAGTTCCGGCGACAAAATCCTCAAGTTTCTTGCCGGCGAAACCGGCGGAAAAGTCTTCTTCCCCTTTGAAGCCAGCGATCTCGCCTCGAATTTCCGTGAGATCGCCGCCGAGTTGCGCAGCCAGTACAGCCTGGGTTACACGCCCACCAACAACAAACGCGACGGAACCTTGCGCAAGATCGCCATCGAAACCGATCAGAAGAACCTGCGCGTGCGCGCCAAGACCGGCTACTACGCGCCCTCCAGGTAGCGCCCGGAGCGCAGGCATCCCTGCCCGCTTCAACCTGCGCGCTTTGTCTTGAAGATGTACGACTGGAGAGACAAGGGGAACGAGCGGCCAGGATGGCCGCGCTCCCGGGATCAGCTCGAAGGAGCGTAATATCCGCGCCGCGCCTGGACGTCGTAGTGGCCGGTCTTGACCTGCACCTTGATGTGCCGGAAGGTGCCGTCGGCCTTGTTGTTGGTGGGCGTGTATCCGAGCAGATACTGGGTGCGCAACTCGGCGGCAATTTCGTTGAACGCGTCGGTGGTGTTGCGTTCATTGCCGGCGCGGAAAACGCGGCCGCCTGTTTCGCTCGAAAGCTTGTTCAGCACTCCCTCGCCGCCGTAACCGATTCCTGCCCGCGCATAAAACGCCCGGTCCGAAATCAGGATGGAGTAGATGATCACGTCCGACATCTGCGCCGCCTGCAATCCCTTCTCGAGAGTCAGTTGGCTGCCCTCGTCCTCGCCGTCGGTCAGCAGGATGATCACCTTGCGGCCGACCTCGCTGCGCAGCATGTCGTGCGAAGCCAGATAGACCGCGTCGTAGAGATGGGTCGCTCCGCCGGAGGTGGGGAAAGTTCCGGGCAGCGGACCGCCGCCGCCGCCGTTGATCTCGGTTGAGTCGATGGCCTTGTCGATAAACGAGACTGACTGGGTGAAATCCTGAAGGAGTTCCACCGCCACGTCGAAGTGAAGAACGGCGAATGCGTCCTTGGGACGAAGGATCTGGCTCGCGAACTGCTTCGCCGCCGCCTGTTCTGCCATCAGGACGCGTCCCTGGCTGGGGCTGGTATCGATCGCCAGCACCAGGGTTAGCGGCGTGTCGGTCTGCTTGGAAAAATACTTGAGCTCCTGCGGTGCGTTGTCCTCCAGGACCTGAAAGTCGTCCTTGTTCAGATCGGGGACCAGGCGCTTGTGGTCGCGCACCACCGCGTAGATATTCACCACGTTGACGTTCACTTTCAGCGTGGGTCCCTGGTTGCCGGGAGCCTGCTGAGCATCCTGAGGTGAAGGCTGAGCGTCCTTTGAGGAGGACGGCAAGAGCACGGCGGGCGCGAGCGCGAGGCAGCCGATCACCACCCATTGTGAAAAACGGAAGATCAGTCGACGAAACTTAATGATCATGGAATCTCCGGCGTTTCAGTCCTTGATTATGATGCAGTTTGTGCGGACAGCGTAAGGGCATAAAGCCTCGGCTACAAATCTGCGATAGGGTTCCGAGGGGTGCGGGTACGTGCACGGCGGTACCTATTTTGAATTTCTGAAGCGCGCGATGAGATCGAAATGCTTCGAAAGTTACGGTCATCGTTAGAATGACGAAGCGATCATCGACATCAATTGATCGATTGACATCACTTTTTTCTTGACAAGTGCTGAGACACTCACTATACATTGAAACTGACAACGCGCTCCGCC
>JASHQD010000793.1 GCA_030037755.1 Terriglobia bacterium | reverse complement strand
GTCGCGCAGGGCCTGCTCGAGCTGATCTACCTGTTCACGAACATATTCTTCTTCGGCCGCTGGTCGTTTGCGGTCACGTATCCCGTCAGCAATCATCTGGGCATTTGGGTCATCTTGATTCCCCCCATCGGCGGCCTGCTGGTGGGAATCATGGTCTACTTCTGGGAGCCGACCCTGAAAGGCCACGGGATTCCTGAAGCGATGGAAGCGGTGCTGGTGAATCAGAGCCGCATCCGCACGCGGGTGGCGATTCTGAAGCCGCTGGCAACCGCTCTCGCCATCGGCACAGGCGGACCGTTCGGCGCTGAAGGTCCCATCATTCAGACCGGCGCCGCTTTCGGATCCATCTTCGGACAGCTCGTCAAGCTGACGCCTTACCAACGCCGCGTCCTGCTCGCCGCTGGCGCGGCGGGAGGGATGGCTGCCACATTCACGGCGCCGCTTGCAGGCATTCTGGTAGCGATCGAACTCCTCCTCTTCGAATTCCGCGCTCGCTCCTTTATTCCTGTGGCGATCGCAGCGGCCACGGCAACCGCGGTGCGGGTCCATTTTGTGGGCTGGGCCCCGCTGTTCCCGACGCCCGCGTTCCAGCTCACCAGCATGCAGGAGTTGTGGCTCTTCGGCCTGCTTGGAATTCTGATGGGCGTGGTTGCCATTTGCATGATCAAAGTGCTGTTCTGGCTGGAGGACTTCTTCGATCATTTCTTTCTGAAGCCTTCGGTAATCTGGGCGCCCGTGGTGGGCGCGCTGATCCTGGGCATTCTCGGCTACTTCTATCCGCAGATTTTCGGCACCGGGTACGACACCATCCGCGAGATGCTGAACGACAGGCTGACGGTTTCGAAGTTGCTGGGCGTGTCCCTGGCCAAATTCTGGGCGCTGGTGATCTCGCTGGGCTCGGGAACGACGGGCGGCGTGTTCGCGCCCTCGCTGATCGTCGGTGGCGGCATCGGCGCGGCTTACGCGTCGGCCTGGCATCATTTTTTCCCGCACTTTGTTAGCGACCCGGCGCTCTATTCTCTTGTGGCTATGGCAGCGGTATTCGCCGGCATCGCGCGCGCGCCTTTCACCAGCATCATCTTCCTGTTCGAACTGAGCCGGAATCCGAACGCCATCCTGCCGCTGGTGGTCTGCTGCATGATCTCCGACGGGTTCGTGCGGCTCTTCAGCTCGGAATCGATCATGACCGGCAAGCTGGTGAAGCGCGGATTGATCGTTCTGCAGGACTACTCCGTCCCGGTGCTGATGCGATCGCGCATCGACCAGGTAGTCAAAAAGTTTTCGGAGATTCCTGCGGATGCGGACGTGAAATCGGTGATCCGCGATTTTTGCACCGAGAACACCGATGTTGTGCCCGTGGTCGAGAAGGACGGCACGCTGGTCGGAGTCCTGGAAGCGCACGATCTGCTCCAGGCGCTGAACAACAACGTAAAGGCTCGTGATGTCGCGCGGCAGGACTTTGTGACGGCCTATCCGGGCGAAACGGTTGACATCGTCACGCGGAGAATGATCCGGCAGAATGCCGAGAACGTCGTGCTGATAGGACGCGAGGACGGTCGTTCGAGGCCGGTCGGAGTCGCGCGTGCCGCAGACATTCTTCAATTGCGGCGCTGGGAGATGGACGAGGAGGCTCCTCCGGCGATGGAAGCGCTGCGTCAACACACCGCCTCCAAAACGTCCTGATCGCATATCACTGACGGAGGCTCAGCACATCGGAAGCCCGCGGGATAGGAGCGGCACGCAACCTCCAGCCGCTCCGACGGTAGCCGCCGACGGACGTTTTCCTGCTACAATGCGGATAGCGGAGCGGATCGGGTCCACATGGCGGCGACAAGCTGGAAAACGGAATTGCTCCTTGCGGGCAGTTGGCGCGGTGCAACTTCCGTGCTTCTCACAAACGGAAACCACCATCTGGTGGTAGACAGCGGCATGCCGCACGAAGCGCCGCTGCTGATCAAGGCGCTGGAGCAACGCGGCCTGAAACCGCAGGACATCGAAGGGCTCATCTGCACTCACTTCCACGTGGATCATGTCCTGAATAACTCGCTGTTTCCTCATATTCCCATCTACGCCAGCCAGCAGGCACACGACTGGGCCTGTTCTCTCTATTCCGATCTCGCCGATGACCTGCACTGGGAGAAGCTCGTCCTGAAGTATTATCCCGAAACCTTTGATTACGAACGCGCGCGCGCGCTGATGGGCAAGCTGCGCAAGCTCGGCCTGCGCATGTGGCATCCGCAGCGCATCGGGACTCCGGAGCAGTTCGTGTGGATCGAAAACCGGCCGCTGCCCGAAGGTCTCGGGGTCCACGTGACTTCGGGTCACGTCCCCGGACACGTTTCCGTGGTGGTGGGCAACGGCGCGGAGCCTACCGTCATTGCCGGCGACGCACTGCTCAGCCGCGATCGCGAGGATCAGATCCTCACCATGATCCCTTACAACCGCGACCAGTTCCGCCGCGACCGCGAAGGCATTCTGGCGATGCGCGGCCGCATCCTGCCCGGGCACGACCGGCCGTTCGTCTCCGGCTAAACAGAATCCCGTCAGTCGCGCGAACTCGAACCGCTGCGTTTCGCTAGCTCCATTCGCGATCCCACGATCTCTCGCGATCCCACTCGCTCGTCGGCTCGAAGTAGCCGGCGCCTGGCATCAGATGCCTCCGGACCGCTTCTTCGTTCAGCGTGATGCCGAGGCCAGGCCTGTCCGGAACGCTGATCCAGCCATGATTCACGATCGGCTTCTCCACGCCTTCCACCAGATCGCTCCACCAGGGCACGTCGAGCGAATGATTCTCGAGCGCCAGGAAATTGAGCGTCGCCGCGGCGCAATGGACGTTGGCCATGCAACTCACGGGCGTGCCCGCGAAGTGCATGGCCATCGGCACGCCGTACTCCCACGCCATGTCGCCGATCTTGTGGGTTTCCAGAATGCCGCCGGAAGTGGCGAGATCGGGATGGATCTTGCTGACAGCTCTAGCCTCGCATAAGGTGCGGAAGTCTTCCTTCAGGTAGATGTCCTCGCCGGTCAGGAGCGGGGTGGGGCTTTCGAGCGAGATCTGGTGGAGCAGATCGGTGTATTCCCACGGAATCACGTCTTCGATCCAGGAGAGATTGTACTTCTCGTAGGCTTTTCCAAGCCTGATGATCGACTTGACTCCGAGATGCCCGAGATGGTCCATGGAGAGCGGGATTTCCATGCCAACCGCGTCGCGCACGGCGGCGACGTACTCCTCGAGCAGCGCGATGCCCTTGTCGGTCACTTCCATGGCAAGCAGCGGATGCGGCACCATCGTCAAATCCCACTCGCTGAGCCCCGATCGCACGGTGACGGTTCCCGGCTGGTCAGACACCATCTCGACGCCGAGATCCATCTTGAGCCACGTCAGCCCCAGCACTTCTTTGCGATCTTTCATGCGTTGCGCGTAGATCTTCGGATCTTTGGACTCGGTCGTGTCGGCATACACGCGGATCTTGTCGCGAAGCTTTCCGCCCAGCATCACGTGCACGGGGACGTTGTAAACCTTGCCTGCGATGTCCCAGAGCGCCATCTCGATGGCGCAGACGCCGCCCGCCTGCCGCGCCGGTCCGCCGAACTGCTTGATCTTGCGAAAAATGCGGTCCACCTGCACGGGATTCTCGCCGAGAATCCTGCTCTTGAGCATCAGGGCGTAAGTTGGACTCGCTCCGTCGCGCACCTCACCGAGTCCGTACACGCCCTGATTGGTGTCGATGCGGATGATCGGACACGGACTCGGTCCCGGCTTCACGACCGTCGCCACGCGCAGATCGGTGATCTTCAGCGCAGACGGGCCGGAATTCGTGTTGACGCCCTGCGGATAAGCTTCGGGCTCGGTCGCGAGCAATGCGGCGCCCAGCGCGGCGGCCGAGCCCTTCAGAACACCGCGTCGATTTACCAAATGAGGCACATCAGCGTTCATCGTCAACCCCTTCCGACAACCAGCAACCGCTATTCCTCCGGCATCCTCAGCTTCGATCCTTTCTCTTCCAGCCACTTGTTGAACTCCTCGATCATCGGCTTCGACCATTTCCGGTCGATCTGTCCGGGCGTATACTTGCCCTCGCGCAGCATCTGGTGACCCCATTCGTCCACCGCATGCGTCATTTGGGCCTTGTCGATCACTTCCTGCGCGAGTTGCGGCGGAACGAACGTGACGCCTTCCACGTCGCTGACCACCAGATCGCCTGGCATGACCGTAGTATGTCCGATCCGGACAGGCACGTTGATGCCCGTCAGCGTGACGTCCTTCAGCGCGGAAGGATCGACGCCGCGAACGTAAACGCGAAAGCCTTTGATCTCGGATATTCCGGTTTCATCCCGCACCGATCCATCCACGACGAGGCCGTTGTGACTGTGGGTGAAGATCGCGGTACCGAGATTGTCGCCCGCATAAGTGCCGTCCTTGATTTTGCCGAAGAGATCCACCACCAACACATCGCCGGGCGAAAGCATGTCGATCGGCCAGGAGTTCTGCGCGCCGACCCGGCCTTCCTCTTTACCCTTATCGTTGATCACCGCGTTCAGATCGGGCCGCAGCGGCATGAAGACGGCGGTGAACGCGCGGCCGACCATGCGGTCCGCGCCGCCGTTGATCACGTGCCAGTTGCCCTCGAACTGGTCCCTGTAGCCGTGCGACTGCAGAACGCCCCAGGCTTCTTCGGCGTCGACGTCGCGCAGACCGTCGAGGATAGAATCCGGCGCTTTCGGACGTCCGTCGTCAAAACGGTCGCCCTTCCACTCGCGGGTGAGATTGACGCGCTGCTCTTTGCTGAACATTCCGATCTGCGCGGGCGCGGGCAGCGAGAGCAGCAGCAAGGCACCTGTCAAAAAAGCACAACCGGAAATTGGTCGAGCCACGTTCACCTCCTGATCGCGAGCGTCCGCGAGGACTGGCCGCGCTTGCCCGGAAGACGCCCGGAGAACGCCGGAAGAATCGAGCGGCGCGGCACCGAAAGATCGAAGCACGCCATTCTATCGAAGACTCGCGCGAGATTCAGGACGAACTTACAAGATGGCAAGAGGGAGAGACGAGAGACGGGACAAGAGCGAGACGTGAGAGATACGCGACGGGACATGAGAAGCTGGCCGGAATTATCCCGGTCGGATCGCTCCAGTCGAGAGCGCCGCAAATTCCAGCCAGGCACCGGTCACGCCTTGTTCCGATTGGGATTGCAAACTGCCTGACGGTTTTTCCGGCTCCGGCCAGCCGCCTATCCCTCAACGAAGGAGCAACCCTGTGCTTAGCGCGGCGTCTCCCCGCCTTGCTTGGCGCCCCGTTGCTCGACGCTCCGTTGCCTGAAAGGGCGGGCCAAACGGATTCCAACGCTGGCCGATGGCGCAGCGACTCAGTGGTTTGCGGGTGTGGATGCGGCGGGCTTCTTGTCTTTGGTTTTGTTCTGCGTGGCTGGTTTCTTCTTGCTCTCCGCGCGACCGCGCTCGGTGCGCCGGCCGCGGCCCTGAAAAATGGGATTGATATTCTTCATCGCTACCGGCTGCTGGACGCCGGGCCGCATCGCGTAGCTGAGCTGATTTTCGCAAGCGACGAAGTCGCGTTCGATCGCGCCCGTGGTGTTGTCGTGGTGGCGCAGAAGGTAATCGAGATAAGGCTCGAGCTGGTCGCGCGATTCCTCCACTTCCTGAGCACGCTGGCCGTACTCAGCGCCGATGCTGGCATTTCCGTATTCGCCGACTAAGCGGCCGACGACGTCTGCAGGTTCGACCAGCTTGCCGAGCGACGCGTAGGCTTCGAATGCAGCTTCGAGGCTGTAAGGATGAGCGTCCAGTTGATCGCGCCACTTCTCGAGTTCCGCAATGCGATCGGAGAGCATCTTGGATGCGTCCCCGAAAGCCTTGCGGTCGGCTTGCGGAGCCTTCCAAGTGTCAGGATTCTCCTGCGCCAGCAGGTCCTTGAGACGGAACGCAGGCACGTAGGCCTTGTAAAGCATCGTCTTGACCTGCTGTGAGTCCGCAGGGGCCGTTTCGACAACCCCACTGCTGAGCGGGGTCACGTTCTCTGCGGGGTTGATGTTCTCCGTCTCCACCGCGACGCCGCCCGCGGCCGCGGGAGGCTGCGATTTCGCCACGAGCCAGGCGACGTAGGAGCTCAGATGTTGATTGAGATCGTTCAGATCGTCTCCGGCTTGCTTGAATTGGGAGGCCGAAACCGCCCCCGGTGTGCCGGAGAGCGCCCCCACGAGGTCGTCGACCTTGGGTGCAACCGCCTGCAAGTCCGAGGCTGCCGTCTGAGCCAGTCCGGCGTCGTCGGGATGATCGTTGAAGGCACTGCGCGACTTTTCCGCCGCGGCGACGGCCGCACGCAAGGCGTCCACCTTGGAGC
>JASHQD010000792.1 GCA_030037755.1 Terriglobia bacterium | reverse complement strand
GCATTTACAGACGTGAGGGCCTTTCGGCCCTCGCGAGAGGTGGAGTGTGCTTTGGCACTCCGTACGGTGACTTCGAGCGGGTTCGCGACGATGAAAAAGAAAGAAGAAAAAAACCACTTGATTTCGCCGCCCCCTTCATACATGCGCCAGCCTGGTGAATGTCCTCTCACCGGTAGGCTCCGCGGCGATGCTTCACGGCCGTGATGCGAATGCGATCTCCCTGGTCATGGAAGCGGACGCGATATTCGCCGACCCGCAGGCGGAGCTCGGGCGGTTCAATACCCTGGGGACGCTTGACATCGCCTTCGCCGGTTTCCAAGTAGCGGGCCAGAGCGTGGAGGATTGGAGGGCGGTGGCTTGATCGACAGCGCGCAACTGGGCCTTGGCCTCGTCGTGCCAGATGACGTTCTTGCCCATGCTCACCGTTACCTATCGTCGCTGCCGAGCGGAGTGCGCCCCATGCGCGCGAAGTCTTCGCCCGTAAGACCGAACTCGGCTAGAACTTGTTCGTGAGCGATGCCCTCGCCCCGGTCCAGCGAGGCGCGAGAGGCGGCAATCTCACGGGCTTCCCCTTCGCTCACCGGCTCATCATCCAGGGGAGCATTCTCGAGCCTGCGGGCCACCGGATCGGTCATCACTTCGAGCAGATGAACGACGGCAGAAATCTGGGCCGGGGCCAGGCGTTCGATCAGTTCGTGGGCGTGCTCTTTGGTGTCCGTCCCGGGCATGGGTTTTCCTCTCCAGGCATCATCATCCGTCGCGGAGGGATGGGTCAATCGCGCCGAGTTGGCGCTCCCCTACTTCGTGGCCGCCTTGATCACCAGCCCGATGATCAAGGGCAGCAGCACGATCAGCCCCAGAATCACCCACGAACCCGGACGTCCGAAATTGATGGTGTAGCCGACGCCGAAGCGCTTCTCGATGAACAGCGCCGGATCGTCGGGATTCACGTAGAACAAGCCTGCCTTCCAGTAGCGATCCGCCGTTCGATCGCCGACCGGACGCGCGGACGGCTCGGCGGGGGATTCGGGACGGCGGTCCCCTTCAGGGTAAACTCCTCCTCCAGCTACAGTGGGCCGGCGGTCATAGACCGTCGCTACAGTGGCGCGTCGCGATCCGCCTTGGCCTTGCCGAACCAGTACGATGATCACAATCGTAACTAACACGATCGGCAGCGCAATCATGGCGGCGATCGGAGGCGGTCCCGGCCGAAGCGGCAAGAGCGACATGCCCGCGAACATGATGGCCATCAGATACTCGACCGAGACCAGGACCAGCACCACCGTGCGCCGGAAGTGGCGTTCCGCTTCGCCGCCGGTTCCGCTGATGCGGACCGGGCGCGTCCAGCGCAGCACACCATAGGCCAGGCCCGCCATCATCAGGCAGACCAGCGCGCCCTCGATGAGCGGTCCATAGACGCCCGCCGGCGTACGAAACGCCCAGCCATTGGGCTGGTTATCAAGGCCCCAATGAATGGGGAATCGAACCGGAATGTCGGTCCAGCGCTGGTTGAGATAAAGCGCCGCCGCGCCCAGCAGGATGAACGGTCCGGCTTGCAGCCTCCAGCCTCCGGGCAGGTGTGCCGGACGCGCCTCGAGCGCCGCCTCGCGGACGGCGACGGGCTCGACCGCATGCGGTATCACGCGGCGCCGGCAAGAGAGGTAGGCCGCAAGCGACCCGCTCTCCTGAATTACGATAGCGGCGATCAGCGCCAGCGGCCAGCGCACGCCGTCCGCAAGCACCAGCGTCAGCGCCACGATGCTGCACAGCAGGGTGAGCATCCGGTAGCGGCCGAGAATCGCGCGGCCTTCCGTGCTGTCGCGAAAATCGGCCGGGACCGTGACCGCGAAGTAGAGATCCGGACGCGTGAGGCGCGGCAGCCAGAAAAGCAGCCCGCCGATCAGCACCACGATTCCCGCAAAAGGCAACACGAGCATGGTGTAGCTGTCCATGGTCACCTCCCCGAGCCTGATCGCGGCACTCGGTTGATCCACGCCGCCGCGTCAGCGACCACTTCCGGCGCCACGTGTCCGGGCTGATTGTAGTCTGCGGGCGAGCTGAGCGGTGTGGTATCGCTCGCCGGCACCGCAATAAACAAGTGATAGAGGTTCGGGTAGAGATGGAAGGTCGCGAGCGAATCGCCCGCCAACGCCTTCTTCCATCCGTCGTAGTCCGCAAGGCGCACCTGGTAGTCGCGCGCGCCCTGCATCACCAGGATCGGAATCTTCAGGGTTGCGGCCGTCTGTGCCGGGTGGTAAGCGCGCAAATCGAGCACGTACGATCCGGGAACCGGCACCCCCACGATGCTCACCGTCTGGTCGGGCTTCAGGTTCGGATCCTTCATCGCCGCGGAGGTCTTCTCCGCGTCGGCAATCGCCTTCTCGATTTCGGGGGTGGCCGGGCCGGCGAGGCTGGCCTGATACTTCACCTGCTCGACGATCAGATCTTCGAGCGGCCGCGTGTTACCGGCCATGATGATAATGCCGGCCACCTGAGGATCGTCTTTGGCGATGCGCGGCGCCAGCATCGCGCCCAGGCTGTGCCCGGCAACGTAAATCCGCGTGGAATCGATGTCGGGCCGACTGGCGAGCTCCCGTACGGCGGCGCGCGCGTCCTCGCAACTCTCCTGCTCCACGGTGAACTGGCCTTTGAAGCTCGCCGGATACTGGTAGGTGCGCTTGTTGTAGCGCAGCACCGCGATGCCGTTGGTGGCCAGGCCCCAGGCGACATCCTTGAAAGGTTTGTTCGGCCCCACCGTCTCATCCTGATCATGCGGGCCCGATCCCTGCACCAGAACGACCGCAGCGAACGGTCCTTTGCCCTTGGGCAGGGTGAGCGTGCCCGTCAGCTTCACGGGATCGTTGCCCACCGTGACCGGCTGCTCGGTAAAAGAGTCGGGATGGGCGTAATTGGGCGGTGTCCACGGCGTCTTACTCTGCGGCATGCCGAACCGCAGAGCGGCGATCTTGCCCTCGGCGTCAAATCCCACCGTGGCCGGAATGGTAGCCGATTCGAAATCGCAGTTCAGCCTGACGACGTGCAGGCCCTGAATCTCGCTTAGCTGCGCGTCTTTCACCGATTTGTAAGACCCGGCCATTCCCGTGATCTGGCCCCACGCCGCGCCGAGCTTCTCCGCGCTTAGCGCCGCGGCGGCCTGCGGAGCGAATTGTCCGTGAACCTTGTCGAATTGCCCGGCGGCGAGCTGCGCGATCACGTCGCGCGCCATGGCCGCGTAATCCTGAGATGGCTTCGACGTGCCGTCGGCCTGAGCGCCGGATTCTGTGGTGTGAGAGTTCGAGACGCTCAGCGTTGGCGGCACGATCATCAGCGCCAGCACCAGAATCGGCAAACATGCATGTCTCATTGTTGACCTCCCCGGTCCAACTCGCTGCTGAGAGCCCTCATCTCGCCGGAAACCTCGGGTTTGGGCACGCCCTGCGCGATCGCCTTGGCCGCGAGCTCGCGCAGACGTCGCGCGAATTCGTTCCGCGCCTGCTCCGTCGGCTCAGGCTGCTGCCGGGCGATCACCAGCGCGCCGCGCCCGCGCCGCAGGTCGAGCCAGCCTTCCCGAGCGAGCAATCGGTACGCTTCCGCCACCGTGTTGTGGTGCACACCGAGATTAAGCGCAAGCTCGCGGACGGTCGGCAACTGCTGGCCGGGGCGCAATCGCCCGGCGACCAGCTCGCTGCGGATGCCGTTCGAAAGCTGCTCGTAAACCGGCACCGCAGATTCGAGGTCAATACGCAAAATGGGGCTCTCAGTGCTCATTGTCTACTGTAC
>JASHQD010000791.1 GCA_030037755.1 Terriglobia bacterium | reverse complement strand
TTTTGTGCAGCCCGAGGATTCCGACTTGCGGGGGATTCAGAATCGGCGTGCTCATCAGCGATCCGAACACGCCGCCGTTGGTGATGCTGAACGTGCCGCCGCGCAGGTCGTCAAGGCTCAAAGTACGGTCCTGGGCCTTGCGCGAGAAGTCCTTGACGCCGCGCTCGATGCCGGCGAAGCTCAGGCGGTCCGCGTCGCGCAGCACCGGCACCACCAGGCCCTCTGCCGCTCCCACGGCGATGCCGATGTCGTAATAGTGCTTCAGGATGACGTCATCGCCGTCGATTTCGGCGTTGAGGCGCGGGAAATCGCGCAGCGCCGCCACCGCGGCTTTGACGAAGAACGACGTGATGCCGAGCCCGACGCCGTAACGCTCCTGGAAGCTCTCCTTGTGGCGCTTACGCAGTTCCATCACGGCGCCCATGTCCGCTTCATTGAAGGTCGTCAGCATGGCGGCGGCGTGCTGCGCCTCCACCAATCGCCTGGCGATCGTCTGGCGGCGGCGCGACATTCGCACGCGCTCCTCGCGTCGCGTGGTTTCGGCTGTTGCCGGCGCCGCCTGGGATGGAGCCGGTGCTGCAGCCGGCCGTGCAGGCGCTGGCGCCGTGGGTCGTGGCACGGAGCCTGGGGCCGGAGATGCTGCCTTGGCGGACACAGGCTCGCCCGCTCCGCCGGGAGGCGCTTGCGCGAGGTAGCGCTCCACATCCTCCTTGGTCACGCGCCCGCCGCCGTCCGCCGGCGCGACTTTGCTGAGCTCCACCCCGCGCTCGCGAGCCAGTCGCCGCGCCGAGGGAGTTGCTGCGGTTTCATCGGGCGGGGCCTCTTCGACGCTCTCGGCTTCTGCCGAGGCCTGCGGCGGGGCTGGCTGCGCTGCCGGTGGCACAGGCGCTCTTGCCGGCGCTTCGCTTGCCTGCGGTTGCGCGGCTTGCGCTTTGCTGGATTGCGCTGCCGCCGTTTCGTCGATCTGGCCCAGCACGTCGCCGATCTTGACGTCGTCGCCCTCGCGCCGCTCGATTTTCGCCAGTACGCCGCTCCGCTCGGCGCCCACTTCAAGATCGACCTTGTCGGTTTCAAGCGATACCAGCACTTCGCCGGCATTGACCGGGTCGCCTTCGTGCTTCAGCCAGTGTCCGACGGTGGCTTCGAGCACCGACTCACCGAGTTCAGGAACGACAATCTGTATGGACATAATCCGTCAACCTTTCGCATGCCCTTCGCACGAATCAGGAGCGACCAGCGCGAGATCTTGCTCAAAGAAGCTAGCATAAACCGGCGCATCGGTGACGGAAAGTGGCTCTGGTGGAACCGCGCGACTGCGGCGGCGTGTCGCCACGCATCGTCATCACTGGGGCTGGCTCAATCTGACCGGCAACTGAAAAAAGGACGCGTGCGCGGCATCGCGATACACGGTCCAGGCCGGTGGCGGACCGGGCAGCACGGCAAAGTGATCTCGATCGGCGCCGGCGAGCGCGAGTCGAATGGCGTGCCCTCTTCTGAACACGTACGACGTCGGAATCATGGCGAAGTCAATGGTCGAAATCTCGGCGGTTTGCATCGACAGTCCGTCCTCGCGCTGGAAGGAATGATAGGGCGCGGGCTGGGCATAAGGCGGATTCGAGCCCATCGCTCGGTGAAGCCCTCGCAACTCGCCTTCGGTCACGTAGGATACTCGCCCGCGCGGATTCACGTCCTCAAGATAGGCGAAGAACTCACCATCGGTCTCCGTAGATTTCAGAAACAGCGTGATCCTCGGCGATCCCGTTACCTCCATGTCGCCCTCGAGAGGGATCGAAGTGTAGCAGAGCAGCTTCTTATCGGCCCGGCGCCGGTCCGGGTACAGAACTTCGCTCCCCAGGTCCCACCGCGATGTGAAGCCGGTCGCCGCAGTGAGGTCGACACGGTAAGAATCGCCCTCCCGGCTCGAAAGGGGTCTCTCTCGCGCGAGGCTGCGATCATGATCGAGGTAGAAGTTCAACGGCTGGGTGTCTGCCGGAGGCCAGCGATCGGTGGCGCTCCACTTGTTGGTTCCGAACGTGAAATAGGAGATCGGTTTCGCTGGCAGGGGCCGATCGCTTGCATCCTTGAGATAAAAGTCAAAAAGCCGCAGCAATTCGTCGTCAGGATTCACCGCGGAGTGTCCGGGGCGGCTGGCGGGAAGTCCGCCAATCAGGCTGCCGTGACCCCATGGTCCAATGACCACACGCACAGGATTCTTCAAAGTCTCGAACGCATTCAAAGCGGCTTGCGGAAGACTGGCGTCGAGCCATCCTTCGACGAAATAGATCGCGGCGCCCGACGCGCTGATCCCGGAAGCGTATGCAAATGGACTGAAGGCATCAAGGCTGAGGCCGGGCGGCCACGGCGCGTCGTCGCGATAGGTAATCGCCTGGGCCATCGCGGCCACATTGAGATTGTGCTCGTGCTCGTGGATCGCTTCATCCGCGAGAGCGCGGCCGGTGTCGCCGTCTACCGGCCGGACTCCGTGGTAAGAGGAGCGTACGACGCGGGGCATCAGGGTTGTAAAGCTCTTGCGGTAATTGGTATCGAGGGCGCGATTGAGCGTCTGCCACGCCGTGCTGAACGATTGCAGCCAGATGCCTCCCGGAAAGGCGAGATCGGCGTAGGCGTCGAAGAAGGTGAACTCCGGCGCCACCACCTTCACTGCCGGATGGCGGTTCACCAGCAGGAACTCCGCCGAGCCTCCGTCGTAAGAGGTGCCGATCGCTCCGACCCTTCCGTTCGACCAGGGTTGCCGCACAATCCAATCGACGATTTCTGCGCCGTCGCGAATCTCATCAGGCGACCAGGGGTAAGCCCAGCGCCCAAAGGAAGCGCCTGTGCCTCTGACGTCGACGTCGAGCCAGGCATAGCCATGACCGACGAAGACCTTTCTCTGGGAGGGCCAGTTCCGCGTGGCAAAACGCAGTCTCCATCCCAGGTCGAAGGACCGGTAGTAGCGGGTCTGACGAATCAGCGCCGGAATCTTGTCGCCCGGTCTAAGATTCTCGGGCAGGCTCAGGTCGACCGCGATCCTGACACCGTCCCGCATGGTTAGATAGAAGGAACTTCGACTGGCATCGTCAGGACGCGGGGCGCCCGAAAGGAGGCTTCCGGCAAGTGCGCTCGCCACAGCCAACCAGGTGGCGACCACGGAAAGAATCCGTCGCTGACGCAGGCTGAAGCGGATGCAAACGAATCCATCCATCCACTGGCTGATAAGCATTGGTCGTCGCACGATAAAGACGCCCTGCTGTAGCGGCGGTCTATGACCGCCGACTGTTTTTCTGGGAAAAGCCGGCGGTCATAGACCGCCGCTACAGCAGTCCGAACCCTACTGCCCGGCCGGCGCAGTATTCTTGCCCATCAGATATTGATCAAACCAGGCGATCGTGCGCCGGATGGAATCAATCTGGTTCTCGCGTTTCACGAAACCATGTCCCTCGTTCGGGTAATAGTGAACGTCCACCGTCCGGCCTTCCTGCTTCAGGATCTCGACGACCTGCTGCGCCTCCTCCTTCGGCACGCGCGGATCATTATCGCCCTGCAGCACCAGCAGCGGCGCCTTTTCATTGCGAATGTACGTGATCGGCGAGTCGTCGTCGTAGATCTTACGGCTGGTTGCCGGGTCGCCGAGCAGAGATTTCAGATACTCGTTGAGCGAGGGGTCCGAACTCTTCAGCATCGACGACCAGTTGATAATCCCGTAAAGTTCCACGGCGGCCGCCCACACGTCCGGCGTTTTGCCGACGGCCATCAGCGTCATGAAGCCGCCATAAGATCCACCGGTGATGCCGATCTTTCTGGGGTCGACGTAGCCGGTCGCCTTCAGGAAGTCCACGCCGGCGATCTCGTCCTTCAAGTCGCCGCCACCGAGGTCCTGGAAGTTCGCTTTCTGAAAATCAAGGCCGTAACCGGTGGACCCGCGCGGGTTGGGCGCA
>JASHQD010000059.1 GCA_030037755.1 Terriglobia bacterium | reverse complement strand
CGGCTGTAATGCCGATGACAAACGCGGTGATGGCCACTGGGTTGGGTGGTTGCGTATTGAATCGAGGTGTCATTCTTTCTCCTTCGCGGCCGGCCGGTCGGGCCAGCACTTCAACTGCTCTAAAAGCTGGTCGATGGTGAATCCCGCGGCTCCGGCGCGGGCCACGGCGTCGGCCACAATCTGGCCGAGCTGGCGCTCCCGTTCGGCGCCGGAGCCAGGTCTTTTCTGCTGGCTTATAAAAGTGCCTGTTCCCTGGTGCGTTTCAAGCTGCCCGCTGAGTTCGAGCTCTTTGTAAGCTCTGACGACCGTGTTGGGATTGATAGAGAGATCGACGGCAAGCTGGCGAACGGTGGGAAGCTGGTCGCCGCCCGCCAGCCGTCCTGAGGCGATGCCGGCCTGCACCTGGTCGATGATCTGCCGGTAGACGGGAACGCCGCTCTTCAGGTCGAGCCTGAACTCGAATCCCGCGGGTTGGGCCGCTGTCTTCATCTACACTGATAGTGTACTGGTGTTCTAGATCACTTGTCAAGAAAAATTTTAACTCCGACCTCGCTGTAGCGGCGGTGTCCTCACCGCCGAAAGTGGTGATCCGAGCCCGGCGGTGGGGACACCGCCGCTACAGCGAGGGTCGCCTGAAGGCCAGCGCTACGAGGCTTACTTGGGGAGAGAATTGAGCACAGAACCGAGGAATATCATTCCGACGATGTTGATCAGGAGGAACAGCAGCACGATCCGCAACAGCGATCGTGCCCCGGATTCAACGAACGGGCAGGCGGTCGAGGGCTGTCTTCGGCGGGCAAGGTACCAAGGGAAGACGATGATCCAGAGCAGCATGGTGCCCACACCCCATACCAGGGCCTGAGGGATGCGCTTGCGAAGAGCATCGAAGATGACCCAAAGCGAGGATGCCAGTTGCACGAATCCGAATCCGTAGACGGTGGCTGTGACGCCGAACCTCTTTTCGGCTGCGGCCGAAAGGAACATGATGCTCAGGAGCAGCAGGGCGAACACGGCCCAGGGAAATGGCGTGTTCCGCGGCTTCTCCGTGGCTCTCTGGCCGACAGCGTGTGCGGCGGGAGCGGCCGGCTGGACCGCGGGCAGACGGATCTGCGCGGGGTCGACAGGCTCGCGGCAGGCCACGCACACGCGCACGCCCGGACCCAGCATCTGCCCGCAGTTCGGGCAGGGAAAGGCCTCGGCCGGGAAGGCCGGCACGGCCTTCGACGCGGCATTGTGCGGCTCGGCTGACGCGGCAAGACCTGCGTCAGCGGCCAATTTCGCGGTGTCTTCGCTCATGAATCGATCGTTCGCGGCGGGACCGAACCCTAGGGCTGCCTGGCAAGCGCAGGCTCTTTCTCATTCCAGCCTTCGAACTCACTCCAGTTTACCACTTCACGATACTTCTGTTCCCGCCTGAGCTTGTCGAAATCGCTGAAATTGCCTTCGGCGTGATTGCCGCCCTGCGACTGATAGTACCAACTGGCTTCCTGTGCCAGGGCCGCGGCTTCGCCGGAAACCTCGAACGTCCGCTCGACGTATTGATAGGGCGTAGCCGGATGCTCCTTTGGAACGTAGATGCGGTCGACCAGCACTTTGATGCCCGGCGGCGCCGCCCCCTGACGCGCGAGTTGGTGCAGCGCCTTTACCACGAAATAGTTGTCCACAATATGGTCGATATGCCCTTCGGCGGGCGGATGAGGTGTGACGATCGCCGCCGGTTTGAAGCGGGTGATCAGCTTGGCGGCGGCATCGACCACCGCATCGCGCGCGTAAGGCAGATTCGGGAACGCCATCCCTTCGTAAGGAACGTGGTCCGTCGCGAGCAGTGGCGCGAGGTAGGGCGCGCTCGGGCTCGGATGGTGATACCAGATTTCTCCCGACCCGCCATCCGGCAGGCCGATGAAGAGGATGTTCGCGGTGGGCACGCCCAGGTGCTCGAGCACCGCGCGGGTCTCCTGCATGCGGATGTAGCCGTAGTTGAGCGCTTCTTCGGGGCCGCAACTGTGCTCGTAGTAGCGGTCGCAAGCGCCCGCGTCGCCGCCGGTGAAGTAAACAAAGTGAATCGGGATCTGATTCTCGACCGCGGCGCGGATCATGCCGTACCATCCGCCTTCGTCATCTTCGTGCGCGCAGAAGATTAGCAATGATTCGGGCAGCGGATTGACGGCCAATTCCAGATTGTTCTGTGCCAGAACGTCGCCGGAGCCGCCAACCACGCGAACCTCAAACCGGTACACCCCCTGAGCGGATGGGAGCTTGAGCTGGCTGTTCCTCACCACCGTCTGTGTCGGGTGGCCCGTGGAAGGCTCCAGATTCACGTTCTCTTGCGCGACGCTTTGCGTGAGCACCTGATCTCCATTCAGCAGGCGCTCTTCGATGCGGACCCCGTGCCACGGGGCCGGGCCGCGATTGCTGACGCGATAATTCACTTCTGCCGTGGCTTCGGGGGGAAACATGGTGTGATCGTGATCGAACGCGATCGCGGCTGAGTCCATGTCAAGGGGATAAAAGTGGCGGTAATTCTTCACGTCCACAGAACCGAGCTCGGGATAAATGTACTGTCCCGGGTAAGGCCGCGGTCCGGTGAAGCCCGGCGGATAGACAAACAGCAGCCGGCTGAACGCGATATCGAGCACTTGCTTGCGCGCATGGTCCCAGACCACGACACCGTACTGGTGGGTCGTGGCGTGCTTCACCTCAGGCGCGACAGCGATGCCCTGCCTGCGCAAATTGAACACGCCCGATGCCGGCACCGCCGCCGCGGGCGTCATCACCACGATACTGGCCTGGGCCTGCTCGGCAGGCCCGGCAATCCACGGCCAGTAGCGATCCGAAAACTCCACCCGCAGCCCGGACAACGGGCGGGCGCCCAGGTTCCGCAGCGCCACGGAAACGTCCACCGGGTCGCCGGAGGTATAAATCTCCTTGTTGACCTCGATGCGATCGATCTCGACCACTTTGTGATGGACGGTGAAGCTCGCGGCGCGCGTCCGGCTGGCGAGCACGCGGTCGGACGCGGTTTCGATGAGCTGAACGTCCACGTCATACCGCCCGGTCGCAGCGTCCGACGGGATTCGCCAGAGCGTCAGATATCCGGCAGGAAGCTTTGGCCCTGTGTAAGCGACGCCGTGCCAAAGCGGCGCGGATGGCGGCGCGTCTGGTGCCGTCTCATAGTGAATGGATGCTGCCACGCGCAAAGAGCGGTGGGATGCGTTGCCCGCACCCTCCGTCCCGCCGGGAAGAATCAGCCTGATTTTCGCGGTGTCGCCGGCATTATAAGTGACGCGATCGGTGACGGCCTGAAGGGCAGATCCTAACTGGGCCTTCGCCTTTGTGACCGGGACCGCGAGAGCCAATGCCAGCAGTACCGATCCCAGACCGGCCCGGTTCATCAAGCGCGCGATTCTCATCGAGGACGAGTTCAACGCCGGCCTCCAAACCTCGACTTCGCTCGTTTCGGACCACTGCTTTTCGCCGGCTTCCTGCTTCTCTTCGCCGGTTTCACTTTGCGCGACAGGGATCCGGACGACGATCCGGATCCTGCGGAACCTTGGCCCGAAGCCGATCCAGACGCGGCGGTGCCCGAGCTGGGCACGCCAAGGGCCGTCCCCAGCGCGCTGCCGTTCGGACTGCCCCAGCCCGTGCAGGCGTCCCAGCCCGGACCAGCGTCATAGCCTCCAATCTGGCCCGTGACGTCGTTGTTGCCCGAGGTGATGTCGTGGAAGCCCGTCCCGGAAACGGCCCCGGCGTAGATCAGCGGATTGAGCAGGCCGACCGGCTTGCCGAGTTGCTGATTGATGAGCGTCACCAGCCCCGCCCAGAGCGGAGCCACGGCGCTCGTGCCGCCCACCACGCCCTGCTCGCCGTCGCTGAGGATCTGATAACCCGTGTCGGGATCGGCGTTGCCGGCCACGTCCGGGACGCCACGTCCCACGTGGCCTCCCGGATTCACCGAAGGAGGCACGTTGGCGTTCTGCTGCCAGGAGGGCAGCGCGATGTCGTCGCTGATTCCGCCGCCGCTGGCGCCGCCGTTCGAGCCGTCGTTCCACACCACTTCACTCGAGATCTGGCTGCCCGATCCTTCAAGCGTGGTGCCGCCGCAACCCAGGACGTATTCGCTCGACGCCGGATAGTCGACGTGCGCCAGGCCATCGTCGATATCGTCGCGCGAACCGTCGTCGCCCGAGGCCACGCAGACCGTGATGCCGATGGCGGCGGCCGCCTCGAGTGACTGGTCCACGGCCTGGATCGCCTGCGTGGTCCAGATGTCGTTGCCTTCGGCGTATCCCCAACTGACCGAAATCACCGACGGCTTGTTCACGGTGTCGTTGACGGCGGTGCTGATCACATCAACCCAACCCTGTTCGGTGAAGGGCGCAAAGTAGACCACGATCTGCGCGCCGGGCGCGATCGAGCCCGCCATTTCGATATCGAGATCGACCTCGGCGTCCGGGCTATCCTCGCCCGGCTGCGGTTGGTTGGAAACGCCGTCCACCGACACGGCGGTGACTTGAGGAGGGGTAATGCCGAGCTGCTGGAAGTAGCCGTTGAGATCGCTCGACGTGTATCCACCGCCGAATTCCAGAATGCCGATGCACTGGCCCGTTCCGGTCACCGAAGTGGGAAAATTGTAGAGTTGCGCCACCTGCGGGGGTGTGTAGATGGTCTGGCCGGCGGCCTCGGCTTCGGCGATCGGACGGAATCCGGTGCATCGCGGGCTCGCCTGAGGCCGGTTGTCGAATCCGAAAACGCCCTGGACCACGCCGGAAAGGTTCGACGGCACCATTACCGGTCCCGTGCGCCCGCGGAAGTTGCCGGCCGGGTGCTCGTAGTTTGTCAGCGTGACCCCGAACGCCGCGCTCAGGTTGGCGATGGTGCCCGAGAGCACGACCGTGCGCCGCGGCAGGCTCGCCTCCACCACCGTCAGATTGTGCTGGCGCGCGTAAGCTTCAACTTTCGCAACATCGGCAGGGTCGGCGCCGTAGCGCGCGGCGAACTGCTCCCTGGTCAGGTATTGCCGTTGTTTGGGGAGCGTTGGACCGAAGGCATTGCTCGACTTCAGCTCGTTCAGAGATGTCCGCGGCCGAAGGACAACGCTGATCTGGATCACCTCGTTCGGGTCCGGCGCGCCCGTCTGTCGAGCGCCCGAACGGGGATAGCGTTCGCTGCCGGCGAGGGGAACGAGGTTGGGAGTGGATGGAGTCTTCGGCGTCTGCGATTTCTTTGCCACGGTTAGCTCCTTTCAGTGGCGGATCGATTTGGCGTATCGGTGGCTCACGGTGTAGCGGCGGTGAGGACGCCGCGTCGGCGGTGAGGACACCGCCGCTACAGCGCGAGCCGCCCTACAGCAAACGGGTCCACTATCCCCCAACCGAACTGCACATTGATTCTATCCAAAACATAGCCCGGCGTGGTTCCAATTCCAAGGCTCGGGTTCAAGGATTCAGTCGATCTTTTTCAAGTGCTGATTGGCTCCGCCCTGGTGCAGGATCAATTCGGTGGCGCGACCGTCCGCCCCAGTCACGAACGTAATCTGCGCGTTCACGACCTTCAGAAAGAAATCGGTGGGCGATTCCGCGAAGATTTCGAACTTGGGCTGGCCGGTTGCCTGCACGAAGAGCGATCCCTGTTCGCGGGTGACGGTGATGATGAACTGGGGCGTCAGCTGGTAACGTCCGACATAACCGTCGAGCACCTTGGGATCGACCGTGATGGCGGTGCGCTGCTTCGGGGCCTCGTAGGGCACCAGCGGCAGGCCGCCGTCGACCAGGTGCTGGCCGATGTCGTCCACGCCGTTCGCGGAGTTCGAGAGCACCACCACGCCGATGCGCTTCTTGAGATCGAATCCCACCCAACTGCGATACCCGCCGGTGCCGCCGTTATGCCAGACGATCTCGTTGCCGTTGTGTTCCAGGATGTGCCAGCCGAGCGCGATTTCGAGGTTGGGCGAGCCGGTGGGACGCCTCACGGCCGTCCGTTGGAACTCCATGGCCGCGGCCAGCGGCGTCTCAGTGAATCCAACGTTGGCGGAAAGGAACAGCAGCATGTCGTGGGCGGTGGACCGCAGGGCTCCGGCGCCGGCGAGCGTGGGCAGATCCCAGTTCGCCGCCGGGTCGAGCGATTCGGTATGTCCGGGGGCGAGGCGCGCACGCTCGTCCGCCGTCAGGCGGATGCCGGTGCTCGTCATGTGCAGCGGATCAAGCACCCGCTCGCGCAGCAGAGTCTCGTAGTCCTTGCCCGCGCGCAGGGCGAGCGCGTGACCGAGCAGCCCGCCGCCGAGATTGGAGTACTCGTATTGCGATCCGGGGTCGCGCGTAAGCTGGTAGCCCGAAAGAAAAGCGTAGAGCTCATCGACCGTGTAATCGGCGTAGGGATTGTCGGCGTTCGCCGGCTTCAGATTTGAGGGAAGTCGCGGCAGGCCGGACGTGTGCGTAGCCAGATCGGCCAGCGTGATCTCTTTGCCGTTGCGACTCGGCATCTTTACCGATTTCGGCAGGTACTTGGAGACGGGATCGTCAAGCGCCACCTCGCCTCGCTTCACCATGTCGGCGAGCAGCAGCGAAGTGAATACTTTACTGATCGAACCGATTTCGTAAACGGTGTCGGGACCCGGCGTGCCGGTCATCTTCTGATCGAGCCGGCCGTAGCTCACCACGCGCGAGCCTTGGGAATCGATCAGACCCACCACGATGCCGACCGTGCGCTTTTCGGTGTCGACCGCATGAACCAGGATCTGTTTCACGTCGGCCTCGGAGGGGAGGGTTGCGCTCGTGGTTGCGGTCGTCGATTGCGCACCGGTGATTCTGGAGATTCCGAGCAAAGCGCCCGCC
>JASHQD010000790.1 GCA_030037755.1 Terriglobia bacterium | reverse complement strand
GCCGGCAATTTCGGCGGCGTGGGAAAATTAAACGGCCGCGGATTGGGGCCGAATCGCGTCTTCCATTCGTCTTCAGGACGGCGCATGGGCGCCGGATTCATGTCCTCCGCGACTTCGACGTGCGCGCCCACAAAGACGATCCGCCCGCGTATCTTCGCCTTCACGGAGTTGAGGTAGGCATCGAGCTCGGCCGCGGTCGGCTGCTTGGGATCGTCCTGCTTGGGCGCCGGCGGCATGGGCGGCGCTGCCCATTTCGGCTCGGGCGGCGGCGGCGTTCCGCCTCCAAAGAAATTCGGACCTCCGCCCCGGGGCAGCGCCATGCCCGGCGGATCGATCAGCACGACTTGCGCGGTCACGACGCCCTTGGTGCTCGGCGTCCACGCGAGCGGCTTCACCATCAACTGGCCGTGGAAAGGCGCGACCGCGTCTGCCGTCAGCTCCATGTTTTCCCAGCCCGGCACCGGCGTGGCCGCGCTGGGCGGCTGGAACGTCCAGGGCTCGAGATGCGCGTTGGCGAGGCCCCACGAAGTCATCGTCTTCACCGCCCAATCGTCGGCAGCTTTGAGATTGGGCGTGCCCGTCAGGCGCGGCCCATGGACGTCAGCCACTTCGTGGATGATCCACATGATTTTCGAATTGTTGGTCTCCTCCGCGCGAATCTGCGCGTAGACCTCGGATACATCAGGCGCGCGACCCGTCAGCGGCGTCGCCAGCACGATCGAACAGCCGATCAGGAAAGCACAAAGCTTCTTCACGTGTTCCCCCGGAAAGCGATTTTACAACTCAGTCCGACCGACAACATACACCGGACAGGTATGGAAGGCAACACAGTCGACAGCTCACGGTCGACAGGCCCAGAGGAAGAACAACGAGTCAGGGATGGGAATCCGAGAACCGGAATAATCCCGGAGCGGTACAGGCGCTCGATCCTGATCCGGGCGTAGGCAGGGACGACGGCAGGCTATTTGCCCAGGTTCGGCCGCACCCGGATCCGGGTCAGCTCATTTACATCCAGTTCGCCGTCGTGGTTCGCATCCAGGCGGTCGAACTCTTTTTCCATGAAATTCATGAATTCCTGCTTGGAGACCTTTCCGTTCTTGTCGGTATCCATCAGGGCCAATAGCTGGCGGGTATAGTCCTCCCCGGCAGCAACCCTCTTTTGTTTTGAGCTGGCAGTCCCCTTAGGCGCGCCTGTCGACATTTCTGTTTGCGCCGGGCTGACGATGACTTCAGGACCTCCGGGCAACCTTGGTCCAGCGATCCCCGCCCATGAGCCGGCGAGTAACGACGCGGCGATCAGAACGACCCTCGAATTCTTTAACACATTCAACTCCCTCCATTAAGATTCGGTTTGCCCCTCGTCATCTGGAATGCGACAGCTTGCTGCCGCTTTGTGTCGCGAGTTTGCTCGCTGCCATCCTCACATAGCGCGTGCAAACGCACGGCCTGGACAGCAAGCTGACCTGACTCAAGCGGCAGCCACCTAGCGCACTCCGGACGGTACCAAACGTTCTGGTCGGCTGCTAGAACTTCACCATGATATCGAAATCGACCAGGAATTCGCTCTTCACGAGATTCGGAAACCAGACGCTGCTCAGCCCGCCGCCACAGGCTGCCTCCGCCGAAGAGAGAATGGTCGTCCCGGACGGTGCGCCGCTCATGCACGCATACTCGGTCGGATAACCATTCCCGTTAACGACGGTGGCGGGAGTTCCCGCGTAAGCCGGAGGCGTTATGCCCCCACGACCCGACCAATATGGTACGTTCGCATGCCGATAGTCGGGCTCGATGCGAAACGTAATATACTGCTTCGGCATCCAGTCAAACGTGAACGAAGAATCCCAGGCCTTGAAGGGGTCGCCGGGATTTTCCGTAAAGTAGGGCGAATTAATCGCCGCGCTGCCGGCAGTTTCCCCGTTGATGGGCGGAAGCAAGACTAGATAACGTCCGGGATTGTTGATCGCCCCTCCCCCGAGCGTGATGGCGAACTGGTCCTTGTCAAACCAGAAGCGATTGTAGAGCATTGCTCCCACGAAGCTCTGCTTGGGACCCCCTGCGTGATCGCCCGTGCAGCTCACACCGCCGCCATATTCGCAGCCAAGGTCGCCCGTAAAGGTGAACGCCATCTTGTCGAGGCCCCGGTAGGTTGGCTTGTCATAGTACTTGACCTCGAGGCTGTTGTCCGTGTGGATGCGGGCGCGACCCGGGGTATACAGGTCATCGTGACCCAGACCATACTCGTTGGAGATGACATTCATCCAGGGAAATGGAGTCCACTTAAGCTGTCCTCCCAGTCCCGGGCGATTATTGGATGAGCCATACGACTGCCATCCATTAATAAACCATGGCTCAATTTTCAGGTGCGGTGTGGGGAAAATCTGGATTCTCACACCCTGGAAGAACCACGGTGTGTTCGAAGAAACATAGGAGGGCTGATAAGCCCAGTTGTCGAAGTTATAGTAACTGAATAGCCCGATGTAGGACATGAAGATTCCCGCATCAACGTTGATCCCGTTCAGGACGTTAAAGTGGTAGCCACCGTATGCTTCGGACAGGTAACGGTCGGCGTCAGAAACGTCCCACTCGCCGTGAGTGTAACTGCCGTCATTGCGGATGGTCGCCGTGGAGTACGCCCCAAACTGGGTCATAAATCGGGCGCGAACATTGTCCCAATGAAAATCGCCGCCGATTCCCAGCTGTTCCAATTGGACTTCTCCCGACCGGAAGAGTTCGCTGGATCCGCCCATGGAATGGTCCGTCGGATGTTGATTGTCCCACGTACCGGTGACGTCAGCTCGGATCTCCGGAGTAAAGAACTTGGTGTCCCAATAGATGTCCTTGGTGCGGGGATTGCCGTTAAGCCAGCTCCAATCAGCATCCGAAAACGGCTCTACTTTGGCGGACTTCTCGGTGCTCTGCGCGGGCGCCATCCACCCTTCCGCCACCCCGGACGCCGCAGGGGCTGGATTAACGGCGGCCGAGCTTGTGGCCGTCGAGATCGCGGAAGGCGGAGTTGCCGCGGATGGTTTCACGGCAGGCGCCGCGGCAGCCGGCGCAATCGATGCCAACTCCTGCGGCTTTGCTGCCGGCAGGACCGCGGGTGCGTTCAGAGAGGCGGCGGCAGCCGGATTGGCGGCCGCGGACGGGCTCCCTCCCTGTACCTGTCTCGATTCCATTAAGGCCAACCGTTGTTCCAGCCGGTCGATGCGATCGAGTAGCTGCTGTTCCCGCTGCGTCAGCGGTGCATCGCCACTCGCGGCCGGTGGTGTCGCTGCGCTCCGAGCGGCATTTGCCGCAGTGAGCGTAATATCGTCCTGCAGACTCGCGCCCGCGTCCACCCGAACGGTCTGAGCGGCCGAGGCCGTGAATCCCTCTTTGTCTGCAACCACTCGATACACGCCGGGTACGAGGTTCTGGACAACAAACACGCCATCACTACCGCTGAAAACAGTCCGATCCGTTTTTTCACTGACGCTGTGCAGCGTGACGCGGACCTCCGACAGCGCCGTCGCGCTGGCGTCCCTCGCGAGCCCCCGAACCTCCCCAAACATCGGTCCCTTATGGCCGGGCGCCACGCGCGAGGAGTCCACCGCAGCGCCGCTGTTGCGGGCGAGAGCTACTGTCTGTGCGCGGCACTCTGAGCACATGACCATGTACAGTACCAAGACAGTGCCAACAGTGACACCCAATGATCTCTTCATATTGCTCGCTTTCTGTCGATGGATCGACTGCTGGGACGGACGCCTGACAACTCAGCGTCGGCGCTTCCCGATGCTTCGATACTTCTCTATTGAGCACCGGAAACCATAAACGACGAATAAACAAACCATAAATTATTCGTAAATCTCCGGAGTAGATAGCGAAAAGCGGGGCCCCCCTTGGTAATCGAGCATGCTATCGTACTCACATTGGCCAGTTGGAGTCCAATAGATGTCTTTTGACTGAACTATAAAAAGATTAACTCAATCGAGTGGGCGAGCTACTGCTATAGGCCTTGCGAGGCGCGAACTGCCGGAGACACGTCAACTACAAAGTAGACGGCACACTGGTTAAACGAACTGCCGTATTCAATACTTTAGGACTTTGCTGTCCTCGTATTTCAGAACTTAACTAGAATGTCAAAATCAAGAAATGCTTCGTCCCTTCGAAGGTCGGGGAACCAGACGCTGCTCAGTCCGCCGCCGCAAGCAGCCTCGGCCGCGCCGAGCAGCGACTGCATCGATGACGTGCCGCTGCTGCAGATGTAGTATTGCGGATATCCATTGTCGCCACCGGGAGGCGTGATACCGCCGCGGCCCGTCCAGTAGGGGACATTCGCATGGCGGTAGTCGCCTTCCCATCGGAAGGTGATGTACTGCTTCGGCATCCAGTCGAAGGTGATCGAACCGTCCCAGGCTTTGAACGGGTCGCCGGGATTCTCGGTAAAGTAGGGCGAATTCGTCGCCGCGGTGATCGCCGTCTCACCATTGATGGGCGGCAGCAGCACGAGATAGCGCCCTGGGTTATTGATCTCGCCGCCGCCGATCGTCAATCCAAACAGATCCTTGTGGAACCAGAAGCGGTTATAGAGCATGTACCCGAGGAAGCTCTGCTTGGGACCGTTCTTGGTATCGGTGTCGCAGCTCACGCCCCCGCCATACTCGCAGCCCATGTCGCCAGTCAGGGAGAACGCCATCTTGTCGAGGGTCTTCAGCGGACGATCGTAGTATTTGATCTCGACGCTGTCGTCGGTGTGGATACGAGCCCGGTTGGGTACAAACAGATCATCGTGGCCCACGCCGTAGTTATTGGAGATGATGTTGATCCAGGGTACGGGAGTCCACTTGATCTGCCCTCCCACCCCGGGGCGATGGTTGGCCGAAGCATAGGATTGCCAACCGTTGATGAACCAGGGCTCGATCTTCAGGTGCTCGGTTGGGAAGATCTGCACGCGGACGCCATTGAAGAACCACGGCGTGTTCGAAGAGACGAAAGAAGGTTGGTAGGCCCAGTTGTCGAAGTTGTAGTAGCTGAACAGGCCAATGTAGGACATGAAGATACCAGCATCAATGTTGATCCCGTACCATTTGTTGAAATGGTAGCCGCCGTAAGCCTCAGACACATAGCGATAGGCGGTGTCGAGGTCCCAGTTGCCGTTCCCGGGGCTGGCGTCGTTGCGCGGCGTGGTTGCCGAATACATTCCGAACTGCGTCATCAAGCGCGCGCGGACATTGTCGTAGTGGAAATCGCCGCCTACGCCGAGTTGCTCCAACTGGACTTCCTGGGAACGGAAAAGTTCGCTTGATCCCCCGATCGTGTGGTCTGTGGGATAGTTAAAGTCATTCACGTAGTTGATGTCCGCTCTGACTTCCGGAGTGAAGAAGGGCGTATCCCAGAAGATCTCCTTGGTACGGGGATTGCCGTTAAGCCACGTCCAATCCCAATCCGAGAAGGGCGCGGGCTTCGCCGGGGCCTTTTGGGCAGCTTCGGATGGCTGGACCGGAGCTGCAGAAGTTTGGGTTGACGTCTGCACCGGCTGTGGGCTCTGCTTTACGTCGGGCGCAGGAACTGCAGATGGCAGAGCCAGCGCCGCAGCGCGAAGGGCCGTGGTCGGTGTCAGTGCCGCGATGGCGACGTTCGCGGCTGGTGCTGGGCCGGGCGGCTGGGCAACTGACGTCGAGCGCGCGACGGCAGGCGTCTGGACCGCCGGACTGGCAGTGGTGTTGCTCGACTGCTTTTGCTGCGCCTTCACGCTTTTCAGTTCTGCCTGCAGTTGCTCGATCTCTTCTTGCATCGCCTCAAGTTTCTTCAGAATTTCCGAAGAGACTTGCTGATCGCCGGTGGATTGGGGGTTGGCGGCCTGGCCGGCGGTTTGCGCTTGAGCGGCAGCCTGCGCAAGCGTCAGGAGCAAGGTCAATATAAACGGTTTCGAGTGGCACGACACGAACTTGGACATTCGGACCTCCTTCGAGACGAGGCACAGTCGGCCGCCCATGGCTTGCAGGGCTGGATCACGAGTTGGATCAATGAATGGTTTCTTTTTGGGGAAACTTTTTGTCGAGGTCCAGGTTTAAGAGCAGGACGTTGACGCGCGGCTCGCCCATCAAACCAAAGGTGCGTCCGGTGGTGTGTTCCGCGATGAGCTGCTCGACATCCTGCAGGCTGGCGCCGCGGGCCTTCGCCACGCGCGGAGCCTGGGCCCCGGCGTTCGCGGGACTGATGTCGGGATCAAGCCCGCTCGCGGACGCGGTCACTGCGTCGGCAGGGATCGGGCCTGTGTAATCGGGGTTGTCCTTCCGGAACTGATCGACCGAGGCCTTGACGCGATCGATGAGCTTCTGATTGGTCGGGCCGTACTGTGATCCGTTCGACTGCGATCCGTCGTAGCCGTTGCCCGCAGCCGACGGCCGGGGCTGGAAGTACTGGGGCTTGGAGAAATTCTGCCCGATCAGTTCGGATCCGACAGTCTGGCCGTTCACCTCGACCATGCTGCCGTTGGCCTGATGGTGGAACAGGATCTGGCACAGGCCGGTGACGATGCCGGGATAAATCAACCCGGTCAGGATCGTGAAGAAAAGCGTGATACGCAGCGCAGGTCCGAACTGTCTCCACATGATAAATCTCCGTTATGCCAGGTGCAGCCAATGAACAATCTGGTCGATCAGCCAGATGCCGGGAAAAGGCGCGATGATGCCGCCGATTCCGTAAATCAGCAGGTTGCGCCGCAGCATGATTTCCGCCGCCTGCGGGCGATACTTCACGCCGCGCAACGCCAGCGGCACGAGTGCGATGATGATCAGCGCGTTGAAAATCACGGCCGAGAGCACCGCGCTCTGAGGCGTGTGCAGATGCATGATGTTCAGATATCCGAGCGCCGGGTACGTCGCCATGAACATCGCCGGAATGATGGCGAAGTACTTGGCGACGTCATTCGCGATCGAGAACGTGGTCAGGGCGCCGCGCGTAATCAGCAGCTGTTTGCCGATAGCCACGACCTCAATGAGCTTCGTCGGATTGCTGTCCAGGTCCACCATGTTGCCGGCTTCTTTCGCCGCCATGGTGCCGGTATTCATAGCCACGCCCACGTCAGCCTGGGCCAGCGCGGGCGCGTCGTTGGTGCCGTCGCCGGTCATGGCCACGAGGCGTCCTTCCGTCTGTTCGCGCTTGATGTACTGCAGCTTCTGCTCCGGCGTTGCCTGCGCCAGAAAGTCGTCCACGCCGGCTTCCGCAGCGATGGCGGCAGCCGTCAGCGGGTTATCGCCGGTGATCATCACCGAGCGGATGCCCATGTTGCGCAGCTGGCCGAGCCGCTCCTTCATGCCGCCCTTCACCACGTCCTTCAGGTGAATGGTGCCCAGCAGGCGGCCGCCGTCGGCGACGGCGAGTGGTGTGCCCCCGGAGCGCGAGATGCGGTCCGAGACGTCCATGAAATTGTGCGGGACCGATCCGCCCTGTTCGCGCACGAAGCGCACGATGGCTTCCGTGGCGCCCTTGCGAAGTTGCCGTCCGTCCAGATCCACGCCGCTCATGCGCGTGTAAGCTGAGAACGGGATGAAGTGCGCGTCGAGGTCGTGGACCTCGCGGCCGCGCAGGTTGAATTGCGCCTTGGCGAGCACGACGATGGACCGTCCTTCGGGCGTCTCGTCAGCCAGACTCGAAAGCTGCGCGGCGTCGGCCAGTTCCGCGGGCTCGATGCCGTCCACCGGAATGAACTCAACGGCCTGCCGGTTGCCGAGCGTGATCGTCCCGGTCTTGTCGAGCAAGAGGGTGTTGACGTCGCCGGACGCTTCCACGGCCTTGCCGCTCATGGCCAGCACATTGTGCTGCATCACCCGGTCCATGCCCGCGATTCCGATGGCGGAGAGCAGGCCGCCAATGGTGGTCGGAATCAGGCAGACCAGGAGTGAAACGAGCACGGCCACCGAGGGCACTTCGCCGGCCCCAGCCGACCGCACGGCGTACAGCGCGAACGGGTCCAGCGTGACCACCGCAAGCAAGAAGATCAGCGTCAAACCGGCGATAAGGATGTTAAGCGCGATCTCGTTCGGCGTCTTTTGACGCTCGGCGCCCTCGACGAGAGCGATCATGCGGTCGAGGAATGTCTCGCCCGGATTCGACGTGATGCGGATCTTGATCCAGTCGGAGAGAACTTTGGTGCCGCCAGTGACCGCGCTGCGATCGCCGCCCGATTCCCGGATCACCGGGGCGCTTTCGCCGGTGATAACGGACTCATCCACCGTGGCGATGCCCTCGATCACTTCGCCGTCGCCCGGGATATTGTCGCCGGCCTCGCAAAGGACAATATCACCGGCACGCAGCCGCGACGCCGCCAACTCTTCCACCTTGCCGCCGCTGTTGAGCAGCCGCTTGGCCATGGTCTCCGTCTTGGCTTTGCGCAGCGTGTCTGCTTGAGCCTTGCCCCGCGCCTCCGCCATGGCTTCGGCGAAGTTGGCAAACAGCACCGTAAACCACAGCCAGAGCGTGATCTGCAGCGTGAAGCCGATGGGATGCTCGCCGGTAATCGCGTCGCGCGTGACGAAAACGGAAGTCAGAGCAGCGCCGACCTCCACCACGAACATCACCGGATTGCTCATCAAGGTGACCGGGTTGAGCTTGACGAACGACTCTCGAATCGCGCGCTTGAGGATGGGTGGGTCGAACAGCGGACGCGCCCGCACCAGCTTCTTCGGCAGCAGTTCGGTTCCGTCATTCACAACTGGGGGTGGCGCCACAGCGGTTGCCATAAGTTCAGCTCCAGATCGGCAATGAGAACAATGAAGAAAACAGTTTTCCCTCGCGCATCAGGAAATGCTCGACGATAGGTCCTAGCGACAGGGCCGGGAAATAAGTGAGGGCCCCGACAATGACAACCGTTCCGATGAGCAGGCCCACGAACAGCGCGCCGTGCGTGGGCAAGGTGCCGCTGGTCACGGGAACCTTCTTCTTCGCCGCCAGGGCTCCGGCCACGGCCAGCATCGGGATGATGAAGAAGAACCGGCCAATCAGCGTTGCCAGACCCAGCGTCAAGTTATACCAGGGCGTGTTGCCGTTCAGACCGGCGAAGGCGCTCCCGTTGTTCGCATTCGTACTCGTGTACGCATACAAGATTTCGGTGAAGCCATGGGGTCCGTCATTGTTGATGTTGGCGGCGGCGGGACCGGGCGGATTCCAGTAACCGTTCTTCTTGAAATTGGCCACCGAGCTGATGCCACTGAAGACGAGGACGTTGGCGGCCATCAGGATCAGCGCCAGCATCGCCATCTTCACCTCTTTTTGCTCGATCTTCTTGCCGATGTACTCAGGCGTGCGCCCCACCATTAATCCGGCGATGAAGACCGCCAGGATAGCGAACAACAGCATTCCCTTGATGCCCGCGCCGACTCCGCCGAAAACGACTTCGCCGAGCTGCATGTTGAAGAGCGGCACCAGGCCGCCGATCGGCGTATAGCTGTCGTGCCAGCCGTTGATGGCGCCGCAGCTCGCGTCCGTGGTAACCGTGGCGAAGAGGGACGATGCCGGAATGCCGAACCGTACCTCCTTGCCTTCCATGTTGCCGCCCGGCTGCACGGACGTCGCCTTCGTCTCGAGCCCGAGCTTTGTCAGTTGCGGATTGCCGGCCTGTTCCGCCGGATAACAAACGAATACGCCCGCGAGGAACAAGACGCTCATCGCGGCAAACAACGCCCAGCCTTGACGCCGGTCGGCCACCATCCGCCCGAATTGATAAGTGAGCCCGGCGGGAATCACGAAGATCATCAGCATTTGGACGAAGTTGGTCAGCGGCGTCGGGTTCTCGAATGGGTGAGCGGAATTGGCGTTAAAGAAGCCGCCGCCGTTGGTGCCCACCATCTTGATCGACTCCTGCGAGGCCACCGGACCCTGCGGGATGATTTGTGACGCGCCTTCCACCGTCTTGACCGTGGTGTTGGCCTTGAAATTCTGGATCGCGCCCTGCGAGCAGAGGAAGAGCGCACCCAGCAGCGACAGCGGCAGGAAAACGTAAAGCGTGGCACGGGTCAGGTCGACCCAGAAGTTTCCGATGCTGTTCGCCTGCCGGCGCGCAAAACCGCGAATCAGCGCCACCGAGACAGCCACACCCGCAGCCGCGGAAACGAAGTTCTGCACCGTCAGTGCGGCCATTTGCACAAAGTAGCTGAGCGTGGTCTCGCCAAAGTAATTCTGCCAGTTGGTGTTGGTCACGAAACTCACCGCGGTATTGAAGGCGAGATCGGGCGTCATCGGCGTGGCGCCGGAAGGTGCGTGGGCCGTGCTGAAGTGGTTGGGGTTGAACGGCAGAATTCCTTGCAGGCGCTGGATGATATAAGCAAACAGGAAGCTCGCCAGGCTGAAGGCGATCAGCGACGCCGCGTACTGTGTCCAACGCTGCTCCGTGTCCTCACGAATCCCGCAGAGACGATACGTCAGCTTCTCGATCGGACGAATCACCGGATGCAGGAAGGTACGCTCGCCCTGAAACAGCTTCGTCATGAAGACGCCCAGCGGCTTGGTTAAGGCCAGCAGCACCAGCAGAAACACCACGATGTTGAGAATCCCGATGGCAGTCATGACCTCTCCTCAGAAACGCTCGGGCCGCAGCAGGGCGTAAACGAGATAGCCGAACAGAAATACCGCAGCAATGCCCGCAATCACGTAATCCATAAGCTCAAGCCTCCTACAGGCGATCACAGGCCCTGGTTAACGCCCAGCAGCCCACGAAGAAGATCACCCCAACGAAGACGTAGAACGCATCAAGCATCTCGCCTCCTCGTCTGTTTCACAAAAACCACATCGTGTCCCATTGCGCGCAGCGATTTCTCCAGCCGCCGGTCGCGGCTGCCGGGCCAGGAGCTCCGGCCGCCCACAAAAACCAGCGAGCCAGGCGGCAGGAGTTCCCTCAGGCAATCATAACCATCGCGACACACACACAGTTGCACTCGAATCTCATTCTCCGAAGTCACGCCGGCCAGTGCCGAGAGAATCTGCTGCCGGACGTGATCGGGACTGACCGGCGGCTGCTCGATCGCGACCCGGTGGGGCACGACAAGCGGCGCCAGGATGCAAAAGCGGGCATTCAAATCCCGGGCTATTCTCCCTGCCAGCTCCAGTGCAGCCTTCGTAGCGGGAGCATCGGTGAAGATCACATTCAGCTCCAGAGCGACGCCGGGTCCGCACTCTCGCAGCAGTTTTTGCCGCGCCGCCATCAGCTTTTCAGAATCCACTACGAGGCCGCTCCTCTGCTCATAAGCCTACAATTCGAATCTTAAGAACGCCGGCGTAAACGAGGCATAAACGTTCCATAAACAGTCTCTAAATGAGACTCCCGGGAGGGCGGGCATCCTGGCCGCCGGCTCGGTGAACCGAGCTGACGATGCATTTACGGGGAACGCGAGCTTAGCGGGGACGACCGGCCTTGAATTTGCGCACGGCGTCGATCAGCGCGATGACGTTGTCGTAGGGCGTGTCCGGCAGAATGCCGTGCCCGAGGTTGAAGATGTGACCCGGCCGGCCGCCGGCCTGCTTCAGGATGCGCTCGACTCGCGAGCGGATCACATTGCGATCGGCAAAAAGCACCGAAGGATCGAGATTCCCCTGCACGGCGACATCGTAGCCGACGCGCTGCCAGGCATCGTCGAGTTCCACGTGAAAGTCGAGGCCGATCACGCTTCCGCCCGCCTTCCGCATTAATTCGAGGAGCATTCCCGTGCCGGTGCCAAAGTGAATCAGGGGGACATCGCTGGGCAGGGCGTCGAAGAGGGCGCGGCTCCACGGCAGCACGTACTCGCGATAGTCGGCGGGTCCCAGGCACCCGACCCAAGTGTCGAATATCTGGATTGCCTGCGCGCCTGCCTCGATCTGGCCGCGGACGTAGGCCGCAAGATTCCGCACCAGGCGCTGCATCAACGCGCGCCACGCGCCTGGATCCAAATACATAAACGACTTCGTGCGTGTGTAGCCACGCGATCCACCGCCCTCAATCAGGTACGACGCGAGGGTGAATGGCGCGGCGGCGAATCCGAGCAGCGGCAGTTCGGGCTTGAGCGCGGCACGTGTCTGCCGGATGCCTTCGAACACGTAATCCAGGGCTCCGGGCTCAACTTCCCGCATGCGATCCACATCCGAAGCGCCGCGGATCGGCGGCGAGACCTGTGGCCCTTCGCCTTTCTCGTACTCGAGCTTGAAGCCGAGCGGCTCGAGAATCAGCAGCAGGTCCGCAAAAAGAATGGCTGCGTCGACGCCGAGCTTTTCGGCCGCACCGACGGTGACTTCGGCCACGAGATCGGGAGTCTTGCACAGCGTCAGAAACGGCACGCGCGCGCGCAGCTCGCGATACTCCTTCATGTAACGTCCTGCCTGACGCATCAGCCACACCGGCGTGACATCGACCGCCTCGCGACGGCAGGCTTTCATGAATCGGGAATGGTACAAGGGTGCCGGAACGATCGAGGGTTTTACACTGT
>JASHQD010000789.1 GCA_030037755.1 Terriglobia bacterium | reverse complement strand
TCCCAACACCGTGCTGCGCGCCTATCGTGAGCTCGAGATTCGCGGCGTGATCGAAACTCAGCAAGGGACGGGCACTTTTATCTCCGGACGGAAAGTGCAGCAGAGCCAGGCCGAGCGCGAGCGCCAGCTCGATCAACTCGCCGGCGAGTTCGCGGCGCGGTGTGGCGCGGCCGGTCTGGCCCTGACTGACATGATTGACCGGCTCAACGAGCTCGCGTCGGAGACATCCCGGGGCGGAAAGCGAGAGGCAAGGTAAACATGTACCTGATCAGGAGGAGTCTCATGGCCTACAAACCGAATCCCAGTGTCGACATCAAAGTGAGCGCGCCTGGTGTTGCCACATGCTTGATCATCATCGCCGGCGGAGCGCTCGTCACGGCATGGCTGAATCAGCCGGCGCCAGTCCTGGTAGCCGTCTTGATCGGCTTCTACTTCATGTTTGCGATCAAGGTTGTCCGTCAGTGGGAGAAAGTGGCGGTGCTGCGATTCGGGCGCTACGTGGGCCTGCGCGGGCCCGGAATCTTCACCATCGTTCCCATCGTCGACTCGCTCAGCCGCTACGTGGATCAGCGCGTCCGCGTCTCCACGGTCACGGCGGAATCGGCGCTGACGCGCGACACCGTTCCGGTGAACGTCGATGCCATTGTGTTCTGGATCGTGTGGAACGCCGAGAAATCGATTCTGGAGGTCGAGAACTTCATCGACGCCATCACCATGAGCGCGCAAACCGCGCTGCGAGAATCGATCGGCCGGCACGAGCTCGCGCAAATGATCACCGAGCGCGAAACGCTGGGCCATGAGCTGCAGCGCATCCTGGACGAAAAGACCACCGCCTGGGGCATCACCGTACAATCCGTTGAGATCCGCGACGTGCGCATTCCCCAGGCGCTCGAAGACGCCATGTCGCGCCAGGCGCAGGCCGAGCGCGAGCGCCAGGCCCGCAACATCCTGGGCCAGGCCGAAACCGAGATCGCGCAGAAGTTCGAACAAGCCGCGCAGGTCTACCACGACAATCCTGTGGCGCTGCATCTGCGCGCCATGAACATGCTCTACGAGGCCATCAAGGAGCGCGGCTCGATGGTCATCGTCCCGTCCTCGGCAGTAGAGACGATGGGCCTCGGCGGACTCATGGGATCGACGGCGCTGGCGAAAGGAGGAAATTGAGCGATTGAGAGACTGAGTCATTCGATCATTGAGTCATTGCGGGATCACTCGGCGAGTTGTAATGACTCGACGACTCAAGATCGAATGGCCCGATGACTCGATGACGCAATCACTCAATCACTCAATCACCCGATCACTCAATGGCTCAATTCCTCAATCCTATGAATGCCATCCCACAGCTTCTTCTGCTCACATCTCTGATCTCAGGCGCTCCGCACCTTCCTGCTCCGTCAGGACCGTTCGCCGTGGGACGCGTGGCTTATGATTTGACAGATGCCAGCCGCCCGGAAGTCCTCTCGGCAGATCCCAAGGCGCATCGCGAGTTCATGATGTATGTCTGGTATCCGGCAGAACGCGCGAGCCAGGCGGCGAAGCCGGGCGCATACTTTCCTGGCGCTCGCGAGATCGATCAGGCGCCGGGGACTCAAGAGATCCGTGACGATTTTGAGAACCTTTGGCCTCTGGTTGTTTCCGGCGCCATCGATCCGCACGTGCAGGAGGACGCGCCCGTCACCCCTGGGCCGGCACGCTTCCCGGTGGTTCTCTTCTCCCACGGCCTGGGAGGATCGAGCTTCGAGTATACGGCCCTGATTGAAGACCTGGTGCGCCGGGGATATGTTGTGGCGGCCGTCGAACACACCTACGAGGCGAACGCGGTTGCGTTTCCCGGCGGCCGGATTATTCCTTACTCCGGCGAGATTGTCCGCCAGATGCAGGTGCCCAAGGGCGCATCTTTCGACGATTGGGCTCCAAAATTACTCGCGGCCGCCCAGGAGCGCGCCGACATCAAGGCCGCCGATCTTCTCTTCGCGCTGGACAAACTCTCTCGACTCAACACCGCAGGAGATGCCGAGGCTCCCTTCACCGGACGTCTGGATCTTACCCGCGTCGCGGCCGCCGGCCACTCGGCCGGCGCCAGCGTGGCCGCGCGCGCCTGCCAGCTCGATCGGCGCATCAAGGCATGCATCGATGCGGACGGTGGCGGCTACCCGTTCGGAGCTTTCCTGAACGGGCATCAAGCGCCTTCTCCGCGGCAGCCATTTCTTTTCCTGGAAGTCTATCGTCCGCCGATGAAGATGGATCCCGCCAAGTGGAACGCCTTCCTGGCGAGAACGGATGAGCAGCTCCGGGACTGCCCTGGCGGCAGCTACCACGTAACCCTGAAATCGCCGGGCATGGTCCACGGAAGCTTTTC
Organism: Terriglobia bacterium; assembly: GCA_030037755.1. GTDB lineage: Bacteria > Acidobacteriota > Terriglobia > UBA7540 > UBA7540 > Gp13-AA77. Next base: position 6,313 of record JASHQD010000789.1, on the reverse strand, counting down.
AGACGAACCACTCCTGATGGCGGGGAGCGACGACGCAGCACGCAAGGCGGCGCTGCATAATCTGCGGCTGATCGAAGAGGTCGACGGCGCTTTTCTCGACAAATATCTCAAGGGCGAGAAGGCGCCGCTGCTGGATGGCGCGGGAGCGTCTGCGGAGATCACCGTGACGAGAAACGGGCGATAAAGGGACCGGCATTGTCGCGGAGGCAAGGCTTGTCGCCCTTTGCGCAAGACAGGTCCAAAGGAACGTCAACGAATCCCTCCTGGCGGCGACTCGTGGCAACCGGTGGAAGAAATCCGCCGGCGCGACCCCCGCATCATAGGACAATGAAGCAATCGTGAATCACGGGTTGGGTGCCCGGGTGGCGCAGACCTTCTCACGCGATTCGATTCCCGGCACAAGGTCTGCGCCGGCTTACGGCCACAAGGGTAACTGGGCCGCGTCGAAGTACGATAAAATGGGGTCTTCGTCTTCAGCCCGAAGGAGAGTGCTTATGTGGAAGCGAGCAATCATTGGTGTTGCCGGTGGCGCCTTGTCGCTGCTCCTCGCCATCGGAATGGTCGCGCAAACGTCGTCCTCGCCCGGCGCCAACAAGCCGCGCGTGATCGTCATGGCCGTGAATGGCATGGAATGGGACATCGTCCGGCCGCTCTTGATCCGCGGCGAACTACCCAATCTGAAGCATGTGATCGAAAACGGCGTTTACGGCAAATTGCGCACGATCTCAGCGCCTAACTGCCCGAAGGTATTCACGACTTTCTTCACCAGCGTGCCTCCGGAAAAGAGCGGAATCACGGGATTCGTGGTCGGGGGCCAGACGGCAGACACCAACATGCTCAAGAGCGAGCCGATCTGGTCCATCCTCAGCAAACATGGGGTAACGGTGGGAATGGCCAACGTGCCCGCCACGTTTCCCACCATGCCCGTTAATGGGTACATGATCAGCGGCATGCTGACCCGCGGCAAAGGGTGCGAAGACGGGATCCTCTGCGCGCCCAAGCTCTCGGAGGTGGAAGGCGGCGACGCCGTTTATCCGCAGTCGATGATCGCGGAGCTCGAATCGCACGTCGGCGACTTCCGGATCGATTGCTCGCGCATGCCGAATCAGGACGAACTGCAAGGGCAGGAAGCCAAGGAAGTAGCGGCCTGGCTCGACGGCGTCCAGAAAATCCGCGACCAGCAGCAGAAGCTCTTCGTCTACCTGCTGAAGACTCATCCCACCGACTTCACCATGTTCGATCAGTCCTGCGAGGACCGCACAGGTCACTGGCTTTATCCCATTCAGGACTTCAACGTGGGTTACAACGCGAGGGTGAACGCCGTCAGCCCCGATGCTTTCCCGAATCAGTACCGCGCCTTCGACAAAGTGTTGGGAGCGATCCTGCCCTTCGTCGATGCCAACACCACGCTATTCATCATCTCCGACCATGGAATCAAGCCGCTGCGCGAATTCGGCGACGAGCATGAGAACCATAGCCACGGTTCGAGCGTCCCCTCGACGACGCCCGTGATCGCCAAGCACGATTTCCCCGATGGCGACGACGTGCCGGGCGCGTTCATTGCCATGGGCCCGGGTATCAAGAAGAACTACGAAGTGATGGGATTCGCGGCCAGCGCCTATGACATTGCCCCGACGATTCTGCACCTTTACGGGATTCAGCCTCCCCCGCAGATGGAGGGTCACTTCCTGGGGGAGATCTACGTCGACGGCGATCAACCGCAGACGGCGAAGTTGAATCGCTGAGGCACGAACACGACGTATGCTGTAGCGCGCCTGTCCCAGGCGCGAAAATCACGGCTCGCGGGCGAGACGCCCGCGCTACAACGAACTCAGGGCGATGATGGCTTAGTATTGCTGGTTGGCTTGCCGGACTTGCGACCGGCGATCGCCTGGGCTCGTTGAGCCCGCGCTATGAGTTCGTCGATCTCGCGGGAATCCGGCGACAACCGCCTGGCCTCATCGAGCTGTCGCAGCGCCTCATCCGGCTTCTTCTCCGCGATATAAACGCGCGCAAGTTCGAGGTATGCGTCAGGCCGGTCCGAATCGAGAATAATGGCTGCCTGAAGTGGATCTTCCGCTTTGCGCCAATCCTTCAGCTCCGCGTCGATTTTGCCCAGCAGGCACAACGCCTGGTAATTGTCCGCCAGCAGGTATCCGCTGGCATTCAATCTCGCCTGGGCGCCGCGCAAATCTCCACCCGCAAAGAGAGCGCGTGCCTGATCGAACGCCGTCCCGGCGTCACCGGGCCGAAGGCCAAGTGACCGGCCCAACAGGTCTGCCGCTCGACGATCGTCGCCCTGCTCCAGGTCAAGCTCTCCCAGCGCGGTAAGGACGGCAGCCGATTTCGGGTCCAGCTGGAGAGCCTTCTCGAGATCGCTGCGGACGGCTGCCGCTTTGCCCTCTTCGGTAGCGAGCATGGAACTGTGAAGCAGATTGAAAACCTGGATTTTGTCCTTGGGATCGGGCAGCAGCAGAGGCTGCGGCGCCGTTGTGGATCCCGGAGTGCTTCCGAGATAGCCAAGCTCCTTAAGCTCGGCGATCTTGGATGCGTTCACTCCGGCTATGCCGGCACGCTCGCTAGGCTCCGTCTTGCGAAGAACGGCCTCGATCCCGCGGAGGCGCTGAACCTCCGGGTTCCAGGGCTCGTAAATATTCCGCGTTTCGCCGGGATCGGTTCCGAGATCGTAGAACTCCGGCCGCGGCGCCTCGATGTATTTCTTGCCGTCGTCGCGCACCGATCGGAGGGGCGCCCAGCCGAACTCCAACGGGTAGTCGGTTTCGGCGAGCGCGACGCGCGAGGGCTGCGCAGGCGCGGTGGCCCCGGTGTTTGTGTTGTCCGCACTGGTATCCGTCCAGAGAGGCCGAAGGGACGCACCGTCGCGAGTTCTCGAATCGTGAACGCCTGTGAGGTCGAGAATCGTCGGCGCGATATCAACCGTTCTCACCTGGGCGCTCAGAACCACGCCGCCGCCGGCTCGGGTGCCTGACGTCGATCGAGCGGCTGAAGGAAGCTTGACGATCAGCGGCACGTGCAGAGTCGAGTCATAGAGAAAAATGCCGTGGGTCTCCTCGCCGTGGTCGCCCAGACCCTCGCCATGGTCGCCGGTAACGACGATCGTCGACCCGTCGTACAAGTTCCGGTTCTTCAGGAAACCTACAAACCGGCCGAGCGCGCTGTCGGTATAGGCGATCTCGCCGTCATAGAGGCGGCTGGCGTATTCGCTGCGGTAGGGTTCGGGCGGGTCGTAGGGATCGTGGGGATCGTAGAAATGGATCCAGACGAACAGCGGCTGCGCGTCGCCTTGGCCAAGGATCCAGGTCTCGGCACGATGCTCCACATCCAGGGCACGGCGCTCGAGGCGTCCGTATCGCGACGCCGTCTGCGGGAGATTCTCCGGAAAGTGATCGTAGTAATCGAAGCCGCGATCGAATCCGGGAGCAAGCCCGCGACTGTCGAGAATCACGCTTCCAATGAAGGCAGCGGTTGAATACCCGCTTCCCTTCAGCACCTCGGCTAGGGGGCTCGCCGTGGGGGCCAGCGGCATGCCGAAGTCGCGCACGCCGTCGTGATCGGGCAGCAGGCCGGTCAGAATGCTGGCGTGCGAGGGATTCGTGATCGGGCTCGCCGTGAAAGCGTTGCTGAAGCGAGTGCCATCCGCCGCCAATGCGTCTAAGGCCGGCGTCCGGATGTTGGCATCGCCGTAGCACCCCACATGGTCCGCGCGCAGCGTATCCATGGTAATCAGAAAGACGTTCGGCGCGCGGGATTCCCCGGCTGCCTGAAAGCAGAACCCCACTGCGGTAACCGCCGCGAACCCGATGATCGCCGGCAGCAGGATCGAGATCGCCTTCGGGTTTCTCACCGTCTTCATTCGACTTGGCCCTACACTACGCGCGCGGCCTCATTTTTCGTTCGCTCCGATCCTGCGCAACGACTCTCTCGCCGCTGCAAGCTGAGGATTCAGTTCGAGCGCGCGCCGGAACTCGCGGGCGGCGGCGGCGTAGTCGGCCTGCTTGACGTACACCTCGCCCAGACGATCGTGCGCGTCGGCGGAATCGGGACGGATTCCGATCGCGGCCTCAAAATCCCGGCGCGCAACATCGAGATGACCCGCGTCGAGATCGAGCAAACCAAGGCCAAGATGCCCGGTGTAGTCGTCAGGCGCCAGGGTGAGCAGGCGCTCGAACTCGGCACGCGCCCGCGGCTTATCTCCCGCTTCCAACCAGACGCTGCCGAGCAGTTCCTCGGCCCGGACGTCACGGGCGTCGAGCGCGAGCGCCGCGCGCAATTCCTTCGCCGCGTCAAAAAAGCGGCGCAGTTCGAAGTAGCAATCGGCGAGATCGTCGTGCGCGGGCAGGTTTTGATCATCTTCATCCAAAACTTCGCGGTACGTCGCGACGGCCTCGTTCACATGGCCTGTTTGACTGAGTTGAAGCGCTTCGAGGTACTGCCGGTACTCGATAAGGCGGGATTTCGGATCGGGACCGGGCGCATCCTTGCCCGCATAGGTCGCGCTGAAGCCGAGATATCCGAGCGCACGTAGATTGGCGAGGGCCTCCGGACTGATCTCCGCCCGCGCAGCCACCCCAGAGCCCGCGCCTGCGAAGCGCTTGCGCAGGTCAATAAGGCGCGCGCGCAAGGCCTGCGCCACCGCCGGGTGATCCGCGATCAGGTTGTGCTCCTCACCGGGATCATCCGCCAGATTGTAGATCTCGGGCTCGGGCGCATCGATGTACTTGAATTCGCCGGCGCGCAACGCGCGGAGCGGCGCCCAACCAAATTTGTCGTGCGCGTAGAGAGACTCGCTGTAGACCGCCCGCGACGAAGGCGAGCCTCTTGGGGCAGACACGTCCAGCGCGCTTTGTCCCTGAAAAGACGCTGGCTGCGACAGGCCTAGAAACTGCAGGATGGTGGGCGCGACATCGATCAGTCCAACTGGATCGTCGATTCGCGCCGGCTTGGCGGGCGTCGTGTCTGGCCAGTGAAAGATCAGCGGAACCCGCAGCGTGCTCTGGTAGATGAAGTAACCGTGCGTGCTCTCGCCGTGATCGCCCAAGCTTTCGCCGTGGTCCGCCGTCAGCACGATCAGGCTGCGCGAAAACAGCCCTTGATCCTCGAGGAATTGCCAGAACTCGCCCAGCGCATGGTCCGTGTAGGCAAGCTCGGCGTCGTATTCGCTTGCCGGATGTTGAATCCGAAAGCTCTCCGGCTCGGTGTAGGGGTGATGGAGATCGAAGAGGTGAATGAAGATGAAGAACGGCGCCGACGTGTTTTTGTCGCGCCCGGCCAGCCACTGCCGCGCGTCTGCCAAGACCTGGGGGGCCGGACGCTTCAGAGCCTCCGCGGCTGCAGCGCCCTCCATGTGACCGCTAAAACGACTGTCGTAGAAACCGAATCCCTGGTCCAGGCCGAACTCGCGCGCCAGAAAATATCCACCGATGAACGCGGCTGTCGAGTAGCCATGCGATTGCAGAATACTCGCCAAGGTTAGTGCTCCGGACGGCACGCGCTCGCCGTTCTCCTCGATTCCGTTCGCAAAGGGGTAGGTCGACGTAAAGAGCGACAGGTGCGAGGGCAACGTGATGGGAATCTGGGAGCTGGCTTGGGAGAAGAGCGTGCCCTTCAAGGCCAGAGCGTCAATTGAAGGCGTATTGAGATTGGGATAGCCGTAGCAGCTAAGGTGGTCTGCGCGAAGAGTATCAATCGAAATGAGGATTATTGGTACCGGAGGACCTGACGGAGCAGAAGGCGGACTGCCTTGCGCGGCGAATCCTCCCGCACTGGCCAGCGCACACATAGCCAACAGAAGAATGGGTCGCGCGCTTCTGTTCTTGATGAGCTTCCCGGACGTCACAAAGCAGTATAACCCACACGGGTGCGACGTCCGGCAGCACCGGCAAGCGAAAGTCCGGCCTGTTAATAGGGCTCCACCGTCTGATGCGCACGGTCCTCAAGGATTCACAACGAGCGCGGGAGGAAAACATCCAGTTTGGCAGGAGCGAGGAAGACCTGGAGCGCCGCCTCCTGGTGCGGCGCAGGCAGGACCCGCAACGGTTCAAGAGAAGGCTTGGTCCCAGGAGCAAAGAGCCGCGTCCCGTCGACATGAGCCGCGAGTTGCCCCGCGTCCTCATGCAGCTCCCTATTCGACGGCTTGCAAGCGCGATCGCCAGGGGCAAGAAGCCCGACGCGCTCACAAATCCGCAACAGCGGACCAAGCGCGAATCGGATGGGTTCCAAGAGGCGCTTCCGAATCAGTGGCTGGGAGGCAGGGATTCGAACCCCGATACGCAGATCCAGAGTCTGCAGTCCT
>JASHQD010000788.1 GCA_030037755.1 Terriglobia bacterium | reverse complement strand
GCCGTGACCGCGCTGAGATAACGGCTCATGAATCCCCAAAGCACCATGTCCACGCCCACCCATGCAAACAGCGGGACGATGCGCGCAACACTCCCGCGCATCAGGTAGAACTGGCGAAGCATAATGGCGGCGGAACGCTGAAAGTTCATGCCGGGCTCGTCTCCAGGCTCAAGGGTTCGCGCGCTACCGCGATGAACAGCTCTTCGAGAGACGCTTTGCCGTGCTCCTCGGGCAATCGCCGGGGATCGCCTTCCAGCAGGATTCTCCCGCGGGAGAGGAACAGCACGCGATCGCAGACTTCCTGAACTTCGTACATGTTATGCGAGGTCCAGAGAACTCCGCTCGAGCCGCCGGCCGCAAACTCGCGGATGCGCGCGCGGACGTCATGCGCGGTGGAGGGGTCGAGCGACGCCGTCGGTTCATCGAGCAGCAGCAGGCGCGGACGGTTCAGCATCGCTTTCGCCAGCGATACGCGGGTTTGCTCGCCGGAGGATAGCACTCCGCACTTCGTATTGCGAAAAGACGCGAGGTCGAACTGATCGAGCACCTCGTCGATGCGGGAGGACAGGTGTTTCACGCCGTAGATCAGGCCAAAGACCCGCAGATTCTCGTACAGCGTGAGATTCCCTGGAAGCTGCGCGTAGACGGCGGCGAAGTTGGTGCACCCGAGAGCCAGCGATGGCGCGCGCGCCAGTTCGACGCCGGCGATTGAGATGTCGCCGGCACTCGGCTCGAGCACACCGAGCACCATGTCGATGGTGGTTGTCTTGCCGGCTCCGTTGGGGCCGAGAAGCCCCACGATCTCATTCGAGTTCACCTCGAACGACACATCGTGCACGGCGACGTTCTGGCCGTACAACTTCCGCAATCCGCGGACTGACAAAACCTGCTGGGGAGGTGAAGGAGTCATTTCAGTCGACAGTCGACAGTCAAGAGTCAACAGTCAACAGTTGACAGTCAACAGTTGGAGATTTCTCGAAAACTCGCCGAGCCGCGTGAACCGAGAGTCCAGCTTCTGACTGTCAACGGTCGACTGTCGACTGTCAACTCTCGACCGGCAACTCCCAACTGTCGACTCTCGACTTCTTAGGAGCGCGGCCGCGATTCGTCATGCTCCCGCTTCTTTGTGAATACATGGTACGTAACCGCGTCCCACGCGTTGTGAATTCCGCTGAAAAGCAGAAGCAGCACCGCTGCGGCGACGGCAAACAGGGCCGGGCGCGTCTCGGAACGGGCCGCATACGATGCCAAAGCGAGCGTCGCATAGGCTACAAGCGGCAGCAGGACGTGAAATAGCCAGTCCTCGAAAACAGGTTTATAGGCCGTCTGCCGCCGGGCGCGACGAGCCACGATGGCGCTGTATACGACGCCCGCAAGGCCCAGGACTCCCAATACCGCCGCCGCTGGACCGATCCCGGGCCACGGTGCGCATAAGATCGCGGCCACCAGCAGCACGGCACCGAAATGAACGATGGTCGGCGTCGCAAACGCCCTGCCCGCCCGTTCCACATCTTTCAGGACGGGAAAGTCGGCGATCAGGGTCATCACCACAAACTGCAAGCCGATCAGCGCGCCGGCAGACGACCCGGCGATCACGTAGAAGTTCTGCCATCCGGATAGCTCGGTCATATGGTAATCGTCCTCCAGGAGCCGCCCGCCAATCGAGGCGCGTCTTACGCAAATGGCACCAGCCCCCATAATCGCGCTTCCCCGGGGACAACGGCAACAATGGCCCGGCTGGCTCAACCGCTTTCTCACGTGCGCCTTCGGCCAGATGACAATCCCGCAAATGAAGCCACTACCGTCGACTCAGTCCGATTGACAAGACAGCATAAACTAAGCAGACCGCAGCACTGCCATTCGTGACACTCGTCACACCTCCGCCCGACGCAGGAGGTGTAAACCAGTCGTAGGAAGGTCACCGTCATGCCTGGCAAGGCTGAGGAATACGGCGTCTTTGCCGATGGCGACAGAGGCCCGATTTGGAAAGCGTTCGCGGCGAACGCAGAGGACGCCAAGGCCAAGGCGCAGCAGATCGCGATTGACGAAGGAGTCGAGGTTTTCGTTTTCAGCTTTGAGGACTCCAGCGAAGTGGCGCGGTTTTTTCCAAAGTCGAAACGCAAGACCCCGAAGGCGTGACGCACTTCGTTTGCCGCCAGCAGCGACGAGCAGCCCATGACCGCAGGTTCGGCGGCCGGCGAGATATCGAGTCTTCCGTTGTGCCCACTTATTTGGGGCACAGGAGGTTGGAAAAAAACCGCTCGTCGGAAAATGGGGAGTCGACAGTTGCCAGTTCACAGTCGACAGGGTTGTGGGACTGTCAACTGTGGACTTGTAATTCGTTGATTTAAGCGAGACAAAGAAAGTCGTGAACTGCGTGCCACGCTTTTGCGTAATTCCTCATGACGCGACACGTGAGCGCGTGTCGCAGGTGTATTCTGGAACAAGATAAGCCCCCGGCCGGAGGTCGCTGATGAACACCTTCTTGCAAGATGTGCGCTTTGGCTTGCGGGCGCTTGGCAAGAATCCGGGTTTGACCGCAGTCGCCGTTCTGGCCTTGTCCCTGGGTATTGGCGCCAACACCGTAATCTTCAGCAGCATCGATGCCTGCGTCGTGCGGCCGTTCGCTTTCAAGGACCTTGACCGCGCCGTGGTGGTCTGGGAGACGGCACCCAAGCAGAACGAGAATCACATGACCTCGGCGCCGGCCAATTTCCTCGACTGGAGGAACTGGAACCGGCAAGGCCGCGCGTTCGACATGCTCGCGGGGCTGCGTGGTTGGGACGTGAACCTGACAGGCTCCGGACTGGCTGAGCGCGCGGAGGGCTCGCAGGTGACGGCGGAGTTCTTTCCCTTGCTGGGAATCGAGCCCGCGGTCGGGCGCTCCATCGCCGGCGGCGATTTCGCTTCCGGAGGCAATCCGGTCATCGTACTCAGCTATCGATTCTGGCAGCGCCGTTTGGGTGGCGATCCGCATGTTGTGGGACGCAACCTGCTGCTGAACGGCTCCAAGTCAACCGTGATCGGCGTCATGCCGGCAGACTTCGACTTCCCCGTCGGAGCCGATCTCTGGGCGCCACTCGATCTGACCGGCGCGCCCGAGGCCGATCGCAGCAACCACTACCTCGTCGTCGTCGGCCGGCGGCGTGCCGGCGTCTCCAACGCGCAGGCCCAAGCGGATTTGAACACTCTCGCCGCCCGCCTCGGCCAGCAGTACCCGGCCACCAACGCCGGCCACGGCGTGCGCGTAGTCGGCCTTGTCGAAGACATGACCTTCGGTACCCGGCAGTTCCTCACGACCCTGATGGCAGCAGCGGTGTTTGTGCTTTTGCTCGCTTGCGCGAACGTGGCGAATTTGAATCTGGCGCGGGCCACGGCGCGGCAGAAGGAGGTCGCGCTGCGGATTGCCATGGGCGCGAGCCGCTGGAGAATCGTGCGGCAGTTCCTGGTCGAAGGCCTGCTCGTTTCGACGGCCGGAGCTGTTGGCAGTCTGCTGCTGGGTGTCTGGTGCAACAAAGTCACGACCGCGAGCATTCCACCTTTCATCCGGCAGCATGTCCCCGGCATAAAGTACATCTCGATCGATTCGCGCGTGTTCGCGTTCACGTTGCTGATTGGCATGCTCGCCGGAATCGTGGCGGCGCTGGCGCCTGCCTTGCAGGCGGCGCGCTCCGACGTGAACCATCTCCTGAAGGAAGGCGGACGCAGCGGAACAGCGAGCGCCGGCCAGGGTCGCCTTCGCGCGCTACTGGTGGTGTCTGAAGTATTCCTGGCCCTGGTATTGCTTGTCAGCGCCGGGCTCATGGCGAAAGGCTTTCGCCGCCTGTTGGATTCGGACCTGGGATTCGACCGCAGCCACATCCTGACATTCCAGGTGACGCTCGCGGAACCGAAATACCGCAATGCAGCGGACATCCGGAATTTCTACGAGCAACTGGTTTCACGGCTGCAGGCTCTGCCGGGCGCATACTCGGCGGCTGCTACCACGACCTTGCCGGGAAGCTGGACTTGGGAGCCGGCCACTTACCGTGCTGAGGACCAGCCTCCGGCGGCGCCCGGCGAGCTGCGCACCGCCATGATGCAAACGGTCACGCCGGACTATCTGCATATTCTGCGAGTGCCGCTCATCCAGGGCCGGCTTCTCACCAGCCAGGACGGCCCGGACTCTCCGCTCGTCGCGCTGGTCAGCCGCCAACTGGCACGGCGCATCTGGCCCAATGCGGACGCGGTCGGAAAACGTATTCAGTTGGGTGGCGACAAGGATCCCTGGCGTACGATCGTGGGCGTGGTGGGCGATGTCCGCCAATCTTCATGGGACAGCGGCCCGATGCCTACCGCCTACGTCCCCATGACGCAGTCGCCACGCGCTTCCTCGGCGCTGGCAATTCGTACTGCGGGCGATCCTCTCGCGCTTGCTGCCGCGGCGCGCGCCGCAGTCGCAGCTATCGATCCCGACCTGCCGGTCTACGATGTCCGCAGCGTCGAACAGCTCATCTCCGACAACGATAGCGGCGTCGAATTCTCGGCCCGCTTCATGGTGGCCTTCGCCGTGATCGCGCTGATCCTGGCCGCGGCCGGCATTTTTGCGGTTATGGCCTACACAGTGCGGCAGCGTACTCACGAAATCGGCGTGCGCATGGCGCTTGGAGCGCGAAGCGGAGACATGCTGCGCATGGTCATCGGCTATGCACTCAAGTTGGGAGGCATCGGACTGGCGGCTGGCATTCCTGTAGCGATCGCCCTCACCCGGGTTATGTCCAGTTTTCTTTTCAATGTCGTGCGCATGGAGTGGCCGGTGCTCGCCGGATTGACCGTGCTGCTGGGAGCAATCGCTGCCATGGCGGCTTACATTCCGGCGCGCTGGGCGGCCAAAGCCGATCCCATGGAAGCGCTGCGATACGAATGAAGTCATTGGGCCATTTAGCGATTGATCCGATGGCTCAATTCACTCCAACTCTTCGCCAACCTGTGGCATCCTAGTCGAGTAACCTGTGGGGAAGCCCATGCGCTGCCGCTCGACAATCGCGCTGCTAGTGACTTCGCTGGTCGTCGCCTCGGCATCGGCCGAGCGCCTCGCCTTCGCCATCCCGATCGCCTCCGGGCAAGTTGGCGGCATTGTTCAGAACTCCCAATCTTCGCAGCCCAATTCTGCCTCGACCGGCAACTCCGCGATCGAGGGCACGATTGTTGACGCGCAGACCGGCGAGCCGGTCCGCAAAGCCGAAGTGACAGCGATCTGGTCGGGCAGCCGGAGAACCGACAACTCGGGGGTGGATCCGCAGTCGGTCGCGAGCGACGCCAACGGGCATTTCGCGATCAACGGTCTTCCGGCGGGCAAATACCGGCTGCGCGCCGAGGCCAATCGATTCGCCGCGCAAAGTTACGGATCGAGCCGATTTGGCGGGCGCGGTAAGGACATCGAAGTGGCGGCCGGGCAAAGCGTCAGCGGTATCGAGTTTCGGCTGATGCCCTGCGGCGTCGTCACCGGGGAAGTGCACGACGAATCCGGCGATCCGGTTGAAGGCGCCATGGTCCAGGCGATTCCCGTAGGCCGGCGCCGCGGATTCCAGGGCGGCAACCAGGTGCAGACGAACGATCTCGGCCAGTACCGGCTCTACAATCTCGCGCCCGGGCAATACGTGGTCCAGGTTTCGGTATCACGGCCCGAGGAGCAGCAGCAACAGGCGGCGCAGCAGGCTTACGTCCCGCTGTTCTATCCCGGCGTGACCGATCCCGGCTCGGCCTCGACGATCACGGTGGATTCCGGAACGGAAACCCAGGGTATCGACCTTGATATTCGACCCGTGCACGCCGTACGCGTGAGTGGACGGGTGGTGAACGATTCCGGCGGCAGCGGCACGCAGAATGCCTACGTGATGTTGATGCCGGCCGGCCTCGATCCGCGCAAGCGCATGGGAGCCGTTGCCATGATGTCGGCGAGCCGGTACGGAAGCAACGTCAGCGGCCCGCGCGGCGACTTCGATATCACGGGCGTTCCGGCCGGATCGTACTGGGCCACGGCCAATCTGCAAGACGACCAGCGCCAGTATCAAGGGCGCGTCCTGGTGCAGGTCGGCGACGCCGATGTGCAGGGCGTGTCCATTCCCGTCAGCGCCGGCGTCAACCTGATGGGACACGTGCGTACTGATCCGCAGCGGCAGTTCGATTATTCCAAGCTGGTCGTGGCGGCGGTTCCGGCGGACGGCATGATGGGCGGCGAAGGAGTAGCGGTGCGGCCGGACGGCGGCTTTGTGTTCGAGAACCTGATGGCCGGAAGCTATCGTGTGACGGTTTCCGGATTTCCCGAGGAATACTATCTGAAATCGGTGCGTTTCGGTGGCGGCGACGTCCTCGATACCGGCCTCAGCGTGGATGCGACCGGCGGATCGGCGCAGCTTGACGTGCTTTTGAGCGCCGGCGGCAGCACGATCTCCGGGACGGTTATGAAGGACGGAAAGCCGGCACAGGCGACGGTCTTTCTGGTACCCGATGCGCCGCGCCGCGATCGCCAGGACCTGTACTCCATAAAGTCCACCCAGCCCGATGGATCATTCACGCTGATCGGGCTTCCGCCAGGCGACTTCAAGCTTTTTGGGTTCGAGGATCCCGATCCGGGGGTGGTGAACGATCCCTCGCTGCTGCAGCCCTACGAGGCTAAAGGCACATCCGTGAGCCTCGAGGAGGGTCAAAAGCAGACGGTGCAACTCGAACTTATCCCCGCGCAAGAATAATCGCTGGTCCTACGCGAGCGACGGAATCTCCGGAGCTTCCATCGCAATCCGTCATGGTGCCCGGCAGGTGCCTCAGCCCTTGGTCGACCTTCGGGACGAGTGCGCGGGTGCTTGCCAAGGGCTGCGGGTGGAATGCAGTAACGAAACAGACGCCATGACTCAGGCCGGTCTGCGGCCCATTGCGCCTCAGTTGAAACCTGGGGTCATGGCGTCGCTCTCCTCGATGAGGAATCAGCGAATCGCCGCCGGTACGCGCGATTCAAACAACGCGATCATCTTCCCGGTTGAACGCTGGAATATTGAGATCAGCCATAATTGCAGTCTCAATGTTTGATGAAGACGCTCATGAGCAGCTGCGTCTGAGGGTACAACATGAGCCAATTCTTGGACGGCCCTTCGCATTTGGCGTAAACTCACTAGGGCAGGACAGCCGCGGTTTATTCAGGAAGGAATTGCCACTTCGCTGCCTCCTGATTCTGGTTCTTGCGCTGCGGTCCACGCGACGGTGAGCAACCGGCTCGCGAGTCCCAACCGTCCCGTGCAGGGGCGCGCGCATCCTGAGATTGTTGGGGGCCCATAGCTCAGTCGGTTAGAGCAGCGGACTCATAAAGCGCCTTCAGCGCAATGGATTCAACGGGTTACGGTAACTGCAAAACCCCGGTAGCAACGCCTCTACTGACACCAAAACGAGCACCCGACGGGCACCCAAAATCAGAGCAGAGAGTAGCCTTTGACCGATGCTCTCCCGTTCTCCTTGATCTCACATTCTGAGCCGTTCTGACGCTCTGGCGGGGCACCTCTGGACGCTTCCCTTGACCGTCTCGGAGTATGCAGAATGGAATCCAGAAAACGGAAGAGCCGGTGAGTTTTCGCCAGCGGCCCAAGCGGTTTTCGACCGTTCGCCTCCGGCCAATACCGGACGACGGTAACTGTCGAGCGCGACGGGTGCCAGCCAAGTCCAAGAATACAACCGCCACGGCTAG
>JASHQD010000787.1 GCA_030037755.1 Terriglobia bacterium | reverse complement strand
ACGAGCCGCCACCGGGGATTCATTGGGACGACGAGAAGTATCGCGGCGAAGCCTATGCCGCGTTCGGCTGGGCGGTCTACATCGCCGAAGTCACCGCCGACCTGACGACGTACAGCGTCACTGTGGACGACTTTGTCGCGCTTCAGGAGGTAGGACGAGTGCTGCATCCGGTGCTGGCGCGGGGCCAGGTACTGGGCGGTGTGGCGCAGGCCATTGGGTTCGCCCTGTACGAGAAGGTGGCGTGGCGTGACGGCCGTATGCAGAATAACCAGATGACGAATTACATCGTACCCACATCTTCCGATATGCCGCCCGTCCGCGTATACTTCGAGGAACTCGGAAACGAACATGGCGCATTCGGCGCCAAGGGAATCGGCGAGCTTCCCATGGACGGCCCGGCGCCGGCGGTGGTCAACGCGGTTGAGGACGCATTGGGGATTTCGTTCAACCAGGTTCCACTGATGCCGGAAGACGTCTTCGAGGCCGTGGCAGCCCGGACGGACAGCGGTCGCGAAGATGATGCGTTGCTCGAGGTACGATGACAACAACTTCTGCCTCAAGGCGCGAGATTACTTTCGTCGTGAACGGGCAGCCCGAAACCGTCCGGGTGTATCCCATGGAGCGCCTGCTGGACGTGCTCCGGCAGAACCTGAAACTGACGGGGACGAAAGAGGGGTGCGGCGAGGGTGAGTGCGGCGCGTGCTCCGTGTTCATCGACGGCGTGCTCGCACTGAGTTGCCTGATTCCCGTTGCGCAGGCCGAGGGCGCGACGATCACTACCATCGAGGGAGTGGTGGCCGATCCTCGATTCCGCGCCCTGCCGGAGGCATTTCTCGAGGGTGGCGCCGCGCAGTGCGGTATCTGCACCCCGGGTATGATCATGGCCGCGGTGCATCTGCTGGAGAAGAATCCGCAGCCGGCAATGAATGAAATCCGCGAGGGCCTCGCAGGAAACCTTTGCCGCTGCACCGGCTATCTGCAGATCATGGAAGCTGTGGCGGAATCCGCCAGGCGTAGCGCTTCGGCATGAAGTTTGATCCCGCCGAGTTCGAGTTCGCAGTGCCTCCAAGCTTGCGGGCGGCTCTGGAAATGCTCTCTCAATCGCACGCTGGATGGCTTCCGATCGCCGGCGGCACCGACGTGATGGTTCAGTTCGCGGCCGGAACCCTGGGATCGCGGAAACTGCTCAGCATCTGGAACCTACCGGAACTGCGCCGGATTGACCTTCTTCCGGGTGAGGTCCAGATTGGCGCGGGCAGCACCTACACCGACTTGCGCGAGCATGAAACCGTATCGCGAGAGTTTCCGCTGCTGGTTCGGGCGGCGAGTTGGACTGGGGGAATTGCGAACCAGAATCGCGGCACGATCGGTGGCAACATCGTGAACGCGTCGCCGGCCGCGGATTCCCTGCCCGCGCTGCTCGTGTATGATGCGGAACTGGTCCTGGTTTCAGTCCGCGGCGAGCGCCGGGTGGCTTACCACGGATTTCATACCGGCTACAAGCAGATGGATCTCGGGCCAGACGAGCTTGTTCGCGCGATCTGTTTGCCGAGACGATTTTCAACTTATTTCAGCTACGCGCGCAAAGTGGGTACGCGCAACGCGCAGGCGATCTCAAAGGTAGGTATCGCGGCGCTCGCCAGAATCGAAAAGGCGCCGGAAGACGCAGCAGAGCCGATCGTGGAGGATGTTCGAATAGCCCTCGCCAGTGTGGCGCCGGCTCCCATTCGCCTGACTATGACCGAGCAGACGCTCAACGGAAGGCATCTCGACCCGGCGCGACTCGCCCTCGCACGACAGAAGGCAATGGCCGAAATTCAGCCCATCAGCGACATTCGATCCACAGCAGATTATCGCGCGGCTGTGGTGGGCAATCTGGTGACCGAATTCCTGGTGAAACTGCGCGAGGCAAACACGCCCCAGAGCCCGGTTTTGGCGCGATGGAACGCGCTCGGGGTCGCGGACGCCGAGAGCGAAATGCTGGCCTGCTGCGGATCGCGAAATTGGGCTCGCCGGATGGCTAACCGGAGGCCGATATTCAACCAGGCGGAACTGTTCCCAGCGGCGGACGAAATCTGGCGAAATCTGTTGGAATCCGATTGGGATGAAGCGTTCCGAAGCCACCCGAGAATCGGCGAGTCACATCCTAAAGC
This sequence comes from Terriglobia bacterium, assembly GCA_030037755.1. Classification (GTDB taxonomy): domain Bacteria; phylum Acidobacteriota; class Terriglobia; order UBA7540; family UBA7540; genus Gp13-AA77. The sequence goes on along the minus strand of JASHQD010000787.1, from coordinate 2,405 downwards.
GTTATCGGGTCGCTCAGCGAAATGGTCGGCTGGAGAGCAAAGCAGTGCAGCGAGTGCGGACGATGCGCTCCGGCTGGCGCTGGCCGACGGGAATCGCGAGTATGCGAAGCGATTCGGGCGTACTTTTATTGTCTGCGCGGCCGGCAAAAGTGCCGCTGAAATCCTGGAAATCCTTCAGCGACGGCTGCGGAGCGACGAAGCGACGGAGCTTCGCGAAGCAGCAGAGCAGCAGCGGCAGATCACGCGTATTCGCTTGAGGAAGTGGCTCACGGAATGAAAGGCATTTCAACTCACGTGCTCGACACCGCCGCCGGGAAACCGGCTGCCGGCGTACCGCTCCGTATCGAACGCCAAACAAGCGCCGGCGAGTGGATCACCCTGGGTTCGGCTCACACGGATTCCGACGGCCGGTGCAGCCAGCTTCTGGCGGGTGACGAGAAGCTGAAGCCGGCGATATATCGCTTAACGTTCGACACCGGAACCTACTTCGCGGCCCAGGGACTGCACGGGCTGTATCCCTTCGTGCAGGTCGTCTTTGCGGTCGGAGAGGGCGACACGCACCTGCATATTCCGCTGCTGTTGAGCCCGCATGGCTACACCACGTACCGCGGAAGCTGAAGCCATGATCGAACTTGCCGACAATCGATACGGTAAGTCGCGAGTGCGCCTCCTGCGCCTGAAGCGCGGGCATGACGGCCACGATCTACGCGAGTGGACCCTCGAAATCCTGCTGCAGGGCGATTTCGAATCTTGCTTTAAAGACGGGGACAACAGCAAAATCCTGCCCACGGACACGATGAAGAATACCGTCTACTCGCTGGCGCGAAATTCGTCGGCCGGGAACATGGAAGAGTTCGGAAAAGAGCTGATCTCGTTTCTGCTGGACGCGAATCCTCAGATTTCTCAGGCGCAGGTCAGCATTTCTGAGAAGCCTTGGGAGCACGTGGTGACTGCGGGAGAGCCGCAGCCGACGACGTTTATGCAATCGAGCGCGGAGCGGCGAATTACGCAAATCACTCGCGGGCAAGGCGGCCGATTCTCAGTCGTGTCCGGAGTCGAGAATCTGATTTTGATCAAGACGGCGGGCTCGAGCTTCGAAGGATACATTCGGGATCCCCTCACAACGCTCGCACCCGCCGCCGATCGTTTGCTCGGCACGGCATTGCGCGCGACCTGGAAATACGCTTCGGCGGATGCCGAGTTCGACGCGCTGCGGGCGAGAATCCGCGAGACCCTTCTGGCCGTGTTTGCGGGACACCAGAGCAAGTCTGTGCAGCACACGCTGTACGCGATGGGAGAAGGCGTTTTGAACGACGTTGCCGAGGTGGAAGAGATCGAGCTGACGATGCCGAATATCCACTGCCTGCTGGTCGATCTGTCGCGTTTTGGCCAGGACAATCCGAACGAAATCTTCGTGCCGACCGACGAGCCACGAGGCTACATCGAGGCCCGCCTCCGCCGCCGGCAGGATGGCCGGTAAGAATGAGCAGATCGCTGCCGGACGTCGACGAAATGGCGCAGGTCGCGATCGCCCGCTGCCGCAGGCTTTCGGCGTTCAGCGAGGAACCTGGCCGCACCACTCGAACTTTTCTTTCAGCGCCGATGCACGAGTGCCATCGCGAGATCGCCGGATGGCTCGCGCCGCTCGGAGCCACGATCAACATCGACGCCGTGGGCAACCTGCACGCGTTCTACGAGGGCGCGACTCCGAACGCTCCGCGACTGCTCGTCGGTTCGCACCTCGATACCGTTCCTGATGCCGGCGCTTTCGACGGCATTCTGGGCGTCGTGCTCGGCGTCGCCCTGCTCGAGGCTCTGCACGGCGAGCACCTTCCCTTCGCGATTGAGGTTATCGGCTTCTCCGAGGAGGAAGGCGTTCGCTTTCATTTCCCCTGCATTGGCAGCCGCGCCTGCGCGGGCAAGGTTGATGAAGCGATCCTCGAACGAACGGATGCGCAAGGGATCAGCATTCGCACGGCGATTGAACATTTCGGATTGGACCCGGGCAAGCTCGATGAAGCTCGCCTGCGCGGCAGCATCCGGGGATTTATCGAGTTCCACATCGAGCAGGGACCGGTGCTGGACGATCGCGGTCTTCCCCTCGGCGTTGTAGAAGCGATCGTGGGACAGAGCAGGCTAGAAGTCTCATTTCTGGGCCGCGCCAATCATGCGGGCACCACGCCGATGCCTCTGCGTCGCGACGCCCTCGCCGGCGCGGCGGAGTGGATCGTGGCCGTGGAACGCGAAGCCCAGCGCGTTCCGGGCCTGGTGGCCACGGTCGGTTCGGTGCGCGCCACGCCGGGGGCGCGCAACGTCATTCCGGGCGAGGCTCAGATGAGCCTGGATGTCCGGCATCGCGTGGATAGTATTCGACTGGCTGCCGTCGAAACTCTGCTGCACATTGC
>JASHQD010000786.1 GCA_030037755.1 Terriglobia bacterium | reverse complement strand
GATGAGCGGCGAGTTCCATCTGACCATGGACCCCGGAGAGAAAGACGCCCTCCTGCACGTTCCCGGCGCCGGCCTGACCCTGATGGAATCGATGGGCATGGCTTCCAAGAATGACCGCTTTACGCGAACCGACGGCATGACGATCGGGCAGCCGCTCGGTGGACTGCCGGAGAGCATGGAGGAGTTTACCCGCCTCGATACTTTCGCCAAGATCTTCCAGCCGCCGTCCGTCAAGTTTGACGATCTCAGGGCATCCGTGACGCACAAGATCAATTCTCAGGTTTTGCCCTTTGCGGTCAGGACTGACTTCGTGCGTATCACCGACGACGCGGTGCTGACGCCCATTACCGTTCAGGTCGCCAACAAGGATCTCCAGTTCCAAAACAAAGACGGCATCATGCACGCGTCGCTCGACATTTATGGGCAGCTGACCACACCCAGCGGCCGCGTGGCCACCAGCTTCGATCAGGGCGTCGCGGTCGATATGCCAGAGCACGATTTCCAGAACTTCCCCGACCGTAAAGAGGTTTACCAGAGGGCGCTGCCTCTCAAGCCGGGTTTGTACAAGCTCAGTATGGTTTTGAAGGACGAGAACAGCGGGTCCCTCGGCTATCTGGACGAGGGAATCCGCGTTCCGCGGTATCAGGACGACAAGCTGGCCAGCAGCTCGCTGATTCTTGGGGACCTTATCCAGCAGGTCCCGACCACGCAGGTGGGGTCGGGAATGTTCGTCATCGGCAGCACGAAAGTACGCCCCAGCGTGCAGAAGATATTCAATCGCGACCAGGATTTGTGCATTTACATGCAGGTGTATAACTTGCAGCAGGATCCCGCGACGCACAAGCCGTCCGCCGACATCGACTACTCGTTGACGAGGGACGGCAAGTCACTGTATGCAACGACGGAGAAAGCTCAGACCGCGCAAGTGACGATTTCCAAGCATCTCCCGCTCAGGACCCTTGCGCCGGGTGAGTACACGTTCGAGATCAGGGTAATCGATAACGTCAGCAAGCAATCCGTGACTGAACCGGCCACTTTTCAGGTACAGTAAGGAAGGACGCCGAAGGTTTCGACTTTTTGGGTTCAAGAGCAATGAGGCTGCGCCGGCAAAGTGCGAAGAGTTCTGGCCTTCACGTGGCGGGGCTCGCCCTGACGGCGTTCTTGTCAGCGGTAGCATTGGCCGCCGATCACCCGGCTTGCGGGCGGCTGGCGGGCATGGTGACGGATCGCGACGGCACGCCCCTGGTAAACGCCACGGTGGTCATCATGGGTCCGGGAATCACGCGCCGGGTAGAACGCGTGCTGACCGACGCTCACGGACGATTCAGTGCCGGCGATCTCCTGCCCGGACGCTACTCGCTCGCGGTGGCGAGCACGCATCTGCAGCGCGACGGAATTGATATCCGCGCCGGGCAGGTCTCAGAACTCAGCTTGATGCTCAGCACGCTGCTTCCACAGATCACACGGTCGCGCGAGGGCGCGAACCACGCTGACGACGATTGGAAGTCGGTGCTGCGCAGCGCCTCGTCCGTACGCCCCGTGCTGCGCTATCACGGCGGCGCCTCGGGAAGCTCGCCGGTTCCGCTCGATCCGGGCCAAAGACTCGTAGCGATGATCCCGGAATCGGCCGGGGCCGACGTGCTCAGCGATCAGGTGGACCTTGGGACGGTTCTAGCCTACTGGCGCCCGCTGACGCAAGGCACCGATGTGCTGGTGGCCAGCGCTTTGGCCGGCGAGGGCGTCTCAAATAATTCGCTGATATCGTCGTTCCGACGGCGAGCGGCGAGCGGGTCTACCCAGCAGGTCGCCCTGATCGCCCATCAACTCGGGTTCGGCGGCGGAATCGTCGGGCCTGGTGCCCCGCCAGCCCTTCTGAACGTGCACGGCATGACGCTCGCCTATTCTGATGCACAGGAGATTTCGAGCGCGCTGAGGCTTGAAACCGGATTTGAAGTGAACTACCTCGACGGGTTCCAGGGCACGGTCATGGTGATGCCGCGGGCCGAAGTCGAATACATCCTGAGCCCGCTGAGCAGCCTGAAACTCAGTTACGGCGACGCCCCGGTTTCGCCGGACGGGTCGCTCGCCCAGGCCGTGGAACAGTTCAACGAGTTCCCGCGCATCAGCATGCAGAATGATCGGGCGCGTCTTGAGGCCGCTCGCCACAGCCAGGTGACTTACTCGCGGCGCCTGACGCGCAAGACGCAGGTTCAGGCCTCGGCTTACCACGACGGCTTCAGTAATGCCGTCGTGCGCGGATTCGGTCCAGCCTCCGCCTGGAGTTCGTTGGCGGCCGCCGGTGACGTGATGCCAAACGCTACCAGCAACGGCGTCAATTTGGATGCGGGCGGCTATGGTTCCACCGGAGTGCGCGTCTCGATTTCGCAGTCACTCACGCGTAACCTTCAGGCCAGCGCCAGCTACTCGACTGGCGATGCCCTGACCGCGATTGAGGCCGCGCACGGCGCGTCGTCGTTACCTGTGATTCGTCCGCACGCCACCCAGATGGTGGATGGCAAGATGATCGCCGAAATACCCGCTACTAAAACCGAAGTGATAACTTCGTACGGCTGGATCGAACGCGGACAGGTGACCGCGGTTGATCCTTACGCGCTTGCCGATCTCAACGTAGCCCCTTACGCTGGGGTCCAGATTCGTCAGCCTCTGCCGCGCATCAACTTCCTCGGTGGAACGCAAATCCAGATGATCGCTGATTTCCGCAATGTTGGCGGTCAGGGCTACATTCGCATGACCGGCGCCAACGGTCAGCCCATCACCTTGACACCCGTGTACCGCTCTTTCCGCGGCGGGTTCTCCGTCCAATTTTAAGACTACGCCGGGCCCGCCTCGCGCGCTCACGCCGGCGGTTGACGCCCGGCGCAAGTGCCTCTATAATTGAGTTTTCCGCTAACAGGAGAATTTCAGTTTATGTATGCGATCTTTCGGACTGGCGGCAAGGAGTACAAGGTTTCGCCAGGCGACGTCATACGCGTCGAGAAGCTGGCTGCCGAGCCCGGTTCCGGCGTCGAATTTAATCACGTTTTTGCCGTGCGCAAGCACGCTCTGACGGTCGGCAATCCTCTTGTGGACGGCGCCAAAGTGACCGGCACGGTGGTGCGTAACGCCCGTGCCGCCAAGGTCCGCGTGCTGAAGTACAAGGCCAGCAAGCAGTACCGCAAGACGACGGGGCATCGTCAGGATTACAGCGAAGTGCGGATCAACGATATCGTCGGCGCGTGAAGAGCGTCGAAATCCGAAACTCGAAAATCGAAACCTCCGCCGGCACCATCGATCATTGCGAATTTCGAGTTTCGCTTCTAACCTTACGCAACGGCACTAGAGGAATTCATGGCACATAAGAAGGGACTAGGCAGTTCGCGCAATGGGCGCGATTCAAACTCGCAGCGCTTGGGCGTAAAACGATTCGCCGGACAGACGGTGACCGGCGGCTCGATCATCGTGCGCCAGCGCGGCACCAAACTGAAGCCTGGCGACAACGTGGGTCGGGGCAAGGACGATACGCTTTACGCCAAGGTGCCCGGCGTAGTCCAGTTTGAAGACAAGGGACGCATGGGACGATTTGTCCACATCCTGGTACCCTCGGCGAGCTGAAGATCGGGCGGCGGGACGGCGAAGAATCTCCGTTCCGCCGCCTTTTGTGTCTCTAGGAGCGGTTGCCGGTAGTCGGTTGCTGGTTTTTGGTGCCGTTCGTCGATCGTGGATCTTTGATCGTTGACAACCGGTCTACGGTCTACGAACCAAGATCTACGATCTACCAAGTTCTCGAACGAAACCGCCAGCCAGCAACCGATAACCGACAACCGACAACCGTCTTGTTCATTGACGAAGCCACAATCCGGGTCGCGGGCGGCAATGGGGGCAACGGCTGCGTGGCCTTCCGCCGGGAGAAGTTCGTGCCGCGCGGCGGTCCGAGCGGCGGCGACGGCGGCAACGGTGGCAGTGTCTACATCGAAAGCACCGAGCATCTGAACACGCTGCTCAAGTTTCGCTACAAGCGGGAGTTCAGCGCCGAACGCGGGCGCCACGGTGAAGGATCGACGAAGCATGGACGCGACGGCGAGGACCTGGTCATCGCGCTGCCGGCGGGTACGGTCGCCTACGACGATTCGACGGGCGACAAGGTCTTCGACTTTGACGCCCCCGGCGAGCGCTTCCTGGCAGCTCAGGGCGGGCGCGGCGGGCGCGGCAACGCGC
>JASHQD010000785.1 GCA_030037755.1 Terriglobia bacterium | reverse complement strand
TGGCAGACGCGCCAGACTTAGGATCTGGTCCCGCAAGGGGTGGGGGTTCGAGTCCCCCCTTTCGCACCAACAACTTAGCAGAGAGAAGAACCCCGGAACCAGATGGAACGGGCTGAACTCTTACTCAGAATCTCCCTTCGCCGCCTTCGAGAATTCCTGGAGCCCCCATCGTGTGAGCCGGTTCCTCTTGTAGAGATCGACGATTTGCTCATCGGTGAGCAAGAGGTCCCCAATTCGAATGAGCGAAGCCCCCTGTCCGGCCGGAATCCTAACACAGCCCTCCAAGCTTCAGTGGCCGGCGTTGGAGAGTTGCTTCCCTTGCAAAAGGCAGGCCAGTACCCAATCGAGTGCGGCCGGAGGCGTCAGAGAGTGTAATGCTCTGCGATTTGGGTGACGATAGCGTGGCCCTCATGCCGGTGGGCCGTCGGGGCCAGAGATACTCGCCACAGATGCGGCTGTTTCGAATAGAGTTTCTCCTCATGCGCTCACCTTCGCTTGGCTCGGCACCTTCTGAAGGGCAGGCGAAGCAGCTAGACGCCGGCTTACTCGGTGCGCAGCGCCCGCATAGGATCAACGGACGCGGCACGCCTCGCCGGAAGGTAGCTGACCACGAGCGCTGTGAACAGGAGAACAAGTCCAACCATCAAGAACGCGGATGAGTCCATAGCTCCGACGCCGAACAGCGCGCTTTGCATGATTCTCCCGACAACATAAGCGCCGATCACGCCGAATCCCAGCCCGACGCACGCCAGTGTTCCACCCTCTCGTAGCACCAGAGCGAGCACGCGGCTTCGTGTGGCGCCGACTGCCATCCGCAGAGCGATCTCGTGAGAGCGCTGCGCGACCGAGAAGGTCATCACGCCGTAAATGCCCAGCGTAGCGAGCAGCAGCGCGATCGACGCAAATGTTGCAAAGAGGATCAGCGTGAATCGATCGTTAGCCATTACTTCGTCGCGCACCTGCTCCATGGTGCGCGGATTCGCCACGGCAATCTGCGGGTCGACGGAGTGCACCGCGGCCGCAATGCTCCTCAACATGGAGCCGGGATCTTCCGAGGTCCGCACGCCGATGCCGGCGCTCGGCCAGGGCAGTTGCCAGAACGGCAGATAGATCTCGGGAATGTCAACGCGGAAGCCACGGCTGCGCACGTTGTGGATCACACCGACGATCCGCCAGTCGACAGGCGGCCCCGGCTGAACGCCCCCCGGAATCGGCGGGTGAATTGTCACGCGCTGCAGTAGCGGATCGATGCCCTTCAGAAAGCGGTTCGCGAATTCCTGGTTCACCAGGGCCACACGGACCGACGACGCCGTGTCCTGCTCGCTTAGAAGGCGTCCTTGCTCAAGCCGGATGCCGAACGTTCGAAAATAGTCGGGCGTTACGATTTGGAAGCCTGCCACGGGCCGCTGAGACGAATCGGCCGAGGAAGGCTGGCCGGCGATCGAGAAAGGGGTTCCGTCAGGGGGACCTTCGAGCGGCGTGCCGGTCTCGGCGGAAACGTGAGATACACCCGGGACCGAGGTTATGCGACCAAGAATCCCGCGATAATAGGCCGTAATCTGGCCGGGATCGGTCAGGCGCGAATCGGGGACCGGAAGATAGAAAGTAAGTATGTGATCCGTCCGCACGCCCAAATCGACGCGCGTTAGATTCCAAAAGCTATGAATCGCCAACCCGGCTCCCGCGAGTAACGTCAGCGTGAGGGCGAACTCCACGATGACCAGGGCCCGGCGCAGGCGGTGCCGCCCCGCGCCGATCGCTGCGCGTCCTCCGGCTTTGAGCGCCTCGTTAGGATCCACTCGCGAGGCATACCACGCCGGAGCGCAACCGAACAGGACACCGGCCAGCGTTGTTGCGATTAGGGTAAAGAACAGGATGGGGAGATTGAGGCTGAGATCGGCCTCGCTCGGCAAGGTGTCCGGCGGCATCACCGAAATCAGGCCGTGCAGGATGACATAGCCCACGCCGACGCCAAGCCCACCACCCCCGGCCGCCAGGACCAGGCTCTCGGTCAGGAGCTGCGAGAAGATGGTGGATGATTTTGCCCCGAGAGCAATGCGCAGCGCCATCTCGCTCTGCCGGGCCACGCTCTTAGACAGCATCAGGTTCGCAACGTTCGCGCAGGCGATCAGCAGAATGAAGGCGACGGCTCCCAGCAGCAGCCAGAGCGTCATGATGCGATCGGGCGGGATGAAATCGTTCTTGAGCGGCTCCACGGACGCGCCCCAACCCTTGTCGGTCGTGGGATAGGTCAAAGCAAGGCGGCGTGTCACGCCGTCCATGTCCGCCTGTGCCTGCCGTAAGGTAACGCCTGGTTTGAGCCTGCCCATGACCGCCAGCCAGTGCGTGTCGTGGTTGGCCTGCTGAGCGCTGGAAAAGGCCAGCGGGAGCGCGAACTCTCCCTGACCGCGATCCGTCAGTCCTGGGGCGAAGACGCCCACTACCGTGTAGGGCTCGCCGTTGATCCGCAACGAGGTCCCAAGGATGTTGGGGTTGGCGCCGAGCCGCTGCCAGAACTTGTGAGTGAGAATGACCTCGTGGTCTTTTCCCGGCACGCCTTCTTCGGGCTGAAAATCGCGGCCCAAAAAGAAGGGGGGATTCCCCAGCATCGTGTAAAGGCCAGGCGTGGTGATCCGGCCGTCCACGTATTCGGGCTGTTCGGGAGTAGCGATGTTGAACCGGCCCTCAGACTGAGCATGCAGCACCCGAAAATCGGTGCTCTGCCTCTTCCACTCCAGGAAATCGCCTACCGAGACCGGTTCACGATGTCCTCGAATCCCCGACCAGACCATCACCAGTTGGTCGGGCTGTGGATACGGCAGCGGCGCCAGGAGCGTCGCATAATCGACGGTGAAGATCGCGGTGTTAGCTCCAATCCCCAGCGCGAGCGTCAGCAGCACTGTAAAGGTGAGGCCCGGACTTTTGCGCATCAACCGTAGGCTATAGTTCAGGTCCTGCAAAAGCGTCTGTACGGTTCTCATCAACATAAGCAAGCCCTCCGCGAATGGGTCTTGAGAGGCAATTCAGGCGCCACCCGGTCCGAGCGCCTGGTTAACGGAAACTCTTTCAAATATGGGACATAGCCAAAACACACGGAATGAATCACCGGGGACTTACGGCCGACGCGTCCGCCAGCGAGCGGCGATGTTCGAATGCGGACGAGACAGGCGATTCGCCGCACCCTGCAACCGTTGCCGTTCTCTAGAAGTCCAGAAGCCGCTACGAATCGGGATAGGCAAGCAATTTGGTCGCTATTCGCAAGCTGGGGCAAGACCCGGCAATCGTTTCATCTTCGCTAACATTCATCACGCTGCAGGACTTCGACGGGACGAGCGGCGGCTACCTGTATCACATGTCTCTCAGGGATCGAGCTGCGACCTGTACGGAACCACGTCTCATAGCGACTGGTACGCCGATGTTGCCGAGACCCCGCTGTGGGGGCAGGCCCTCGGCTGAAAGAGCGCGCCATCGGGGCGATGGGTGGGAAGAAACTCGCTCTTACCCGGTCTGTTTCCCCGACCTCCTTAGTGTGTTCTCTCGCGCTCGGCCCTTGATTCGCTTCTGACGCGAGACATCCCGCCCGATCTTCGATGTTTCCTGTGCGATCTCTAATACGTTTGGCATACAATGTCTCAGGCCGAACCGCCGGACGACCTTCGCCGGATCGATTGTCCGAACGGTTTGGAATCCAAACATGAGGGACGATAGGCAACTGCCATCGCCTGACACCGCCACCAAGACGGACGGCGATCATCCAGTGATTTGGACCAATAAAGACCCGCAATGTATACATCTCTATGGGCCATCATCCAGAGTTATTTAAGAACTCGGTTTTCACCGCGATCTTTCATAACGTCATCTCGTGGGACGCGGATCAATGAGAGTCCGAGGAGTCCTGCAATTTGCAATCGTGGTTATTCAACTGTCGTCGTTGACGGCTTTTGGGCAGCAATCTCGCTTCAAGGCCTTGGCGTTCTATTCAGAGACCACGGAAGGCGACCACGTTCAGTTCGCGCACGACGCAGTGAAGTTTCTAACGGACCACGCGGCGACCGAACACTTCGCCTTCGACGCGACCACCCGCTGGGAAGACTTGAACGATGAGCGGTTGAAAGACTGTCAACTCGTCATTTGGCTCAACGAATCGCCCACTGACCCTGGGCAGCGGCGTGCCTTTGAACGTTATATAGAGCGCGGCGGCGCATGGCTCGGCTTCCATGCTGCCGGCTACAACGATAAAGATACAAACTGGCCCTGGTTCGTCGAGTTTCTGGGCGGAAGCGTATTTCGTGCCAATAGCTGGCCTCCCCTGCCGGCGCGTGTGAAGATCGATGATCGAATGCACCCGGTCACAGCCGGACTGCCGCCGGATTTCGAGTCGCCTGCGAACGAATGGTACCAGTGGACGCCCAGCCCCCGGCTCAACAGCGATGTCCGGGTGCTGGCTACTTTCGATCCATCGAACTATCCCATCGGATTCAAAGACATCCTTACCAGCGGTGATTTACCCGTCGTCTGGACCAACACCAAGTACAAAATGCTGTACATGAATATGGGACATGGCGACAAGATCTTCACCAGCCCCACACAGAACCAGCTCATTGACAACGCTGTCAACTGGCTTGGAACGGGTGCGGCGCAAACCGAGATGCCGGAAGCAAATGGAATCCGCGTCAGCTCTAACGGAATCACGCTCAATCCGCAGACCGGCAAGTTTTACGCCGTGAATACAAGGCAAGACACCGTGACAGTGCTCGATGCCGACGGACGTTTTGTGACCAGAGTGCAGGTCGGAAGGGAACCCGGATCGATCGCTGTAAATCCCGATACGAATCGGGTGTACGTCGCAAACTCCGGCAGCGACAGCGTAACGGTGATCGATGGAACAACCGACCGGGCAATCGCGAACGTCAAAGTCGGCGCTCTTCCCTACACGGTTGCCGTCAACCGCACGGCGAACAGGGTGTATGTGTCGCGGACGTTCAGCGATCTCACCGTCATCATCGACGGCAAAACAAATGCCGTTCACTCTCTGAAAGTGGGAGCGGGCGACGCGGTTGCGGCCGTGTCAGTCAACTACCAGATGTATCTGATCGGCTATGAGAATCCGCAGGCGACCCTCATCGAAGGAGCGAACGACGAGATCTCCAAAATTGAAGCTGGGGATCATCCCTGGGCCATCGCTTTCAATCCGGGGACCAAAAAGGTTTACATTGTGAATTCGGGTAGTGCGAACGTCGCGGTAATCGATACCGAATCTCACGCCAC
>JASHQD010000784.1 GCA_030037755.1 Terriglobia bacterium | reverse complement strand
ATGGTGCGGAGGTAATCGGGGCCCGTCAGGTAGATCACCGTGCGCGGCGCGGCCTGAATCACGGCGGGTGGCTGCGAGTCGTGCCAGAAGGGAATCGTGCCGACCTCGTTGGCCAGCGGTACTGCCAGGGTGAAGTCCGCGGACTCGATGCCCGGAAGGTTGCGGATGCGGTCGAGCAGTTGGCGGTACGCAGTTCGCGTAGCTGCAGGCGTCTTCGTCAAGGAGGGCGAAACCCCGACCCGGAAAGTGACCAGGTGCGCGGTATCAAAGCCGGGATTGACGTCCCACAGGCTGCGGATGGTGCGGAACAGCAGGGCGGCGCCGGCCAGCAAGACCAGCGTCAGCGCCATCTGGAAAACCACCAGGCTGCTTTGAGCGCGGTGATGGACGCTCGATGACGTCCGGCCGCCTTGCTTGAGCGCGTCCTGCAGATTGGCCTTTGACGCTTTCAGCGCCGGGGCTAATCCGAACAGAATTCCCACGGCGAGGGTGGCCGCGAGGGCGAAAAGCAGAACCGGAAGGTTCAAGCCGATTTCTTCGCTTCGCGGCAGGCTGCCGGGCACCATCGCCAGCACCGGCTTCACTCCCCAGGCGGCAATCAGCAGGCCCAGGCCGCCGCCGGCGAGCGAGAGCAGAACGCTTTCAGTGAGCAACTGCCGCATCATGCGCGCGCGGCTCGCGCCCAGCGAGGCGCGAACGGCGAACTCCCGGGTCCGCGCCGCGGAACGCGCCAACAAGAGATTGGCGACGTTCGCGCAGGCGATCAGCAGTACGAGGCCGACTGCGCCCAGCAGCAGCAAGAGCGTCTTACTGACGCCCCCGACAACCTCCCGCTTGAGCGGCACCACGGCCGCGCCCAGACCCTGGTCGGCGTCGGGATAGTTCTGGTCCAGGCGATTCTGCACCGTGCTCATCTCCGCCTGCGCCTGCGCCAGACTCACGCCGGGTTTGAGTCGCGCGATCGCCAGCATATCGTCGTGAGCGGAGCGCTGGTTGAGGATTGCCGGATCGCCTTGGCCGAGCGGCGTGTAGATCTGGGCGTCGACGTAGAAGCGAATCCCGCGAGACACAACCCCGACGACGGTGTAATCCACCCCATCGAGAGTCACGGATCGCCCGAGCGCCTGACGACTCGACGAGAAGCGCTCGCGCCAAAGCCGGTCGCTCACGATCGCCACTCGAGCGCCGCCCGGCTGATCCTCCTGCGGCGTAAACTCGCGGCCAAGCGCCAGCTTTACGCCCAGAGCCTCGAAGAATCCGGCGGAGATTTCCTTGCCCTCCAGGTGCTCGGGCGCTCCGGGGCTCGTCATGTTGCGGTCCTGGAAATAAAATGCCGCCATGGGCTGGAACGAGCGGGCGTCGCGCTGCCAGTCGCGGAAGTTGAGGTAGGAAATCCAGACGTGCCAGCCGTAATGGAGATTCGACTCCCAGATCACGACCAACCGGTCGGGTTGGGCGTAGGGCAGCGGGGCGAGCAACACGCCGTCCACCACGCTGAAGATGGCCGTATTGGCGCCGATGCCGAGCGCCAGCGTCAGAATCGCGATCAACGCGAATCCGGGGCTGCGCCGCAACTGGCGAACTCCGTAGCGAACGTCCTGCCCGAGCGTTTCGAGCCCGGCCGATCTTGCCATATTGCCGCTCCTTTGCCGCCGCTGCCTCGTGGCACCGATCCCGGACCCCGGGTAGACATTGAGACGAGGTTACGCCGCCTGCGGTTGCGTCGGGCTGGGCGGACGCGCTTCGTAGCGGCGTCCTCTGCCCATTTGAAATCGTCTTCGGGCATCGTCAGTCTTCCGGACATCGTCATTCCCGCTCGTCGATTTCGGTTCTTGTCTGCTGTTGATGTCGGCATAGCTGTCTCCAGCCTTTGGTGTGTATCGTAGTGGCGTCATTCGCTTAAGACCACGGTAAATGAGAAGATGACAATCACGCGGCTAAATCCATTTTAAAGGCTGATAAATCAGCCCGTTACGAGCCTGGCGATGCTCGCAGCTCGCCTACATCGCGACGCTAGCAGATCGGAATGGGACGGTGGGGAAAAGTGAGAGAAGTGGGACTTTTTATTTTCGTAATGTTTTCGATGCGTTAGCACAATTCATGTAAAAAGTGCACGCGAGAGGGTCGCAGGTTTGAGCTCTCAGCTCTGAGTCGTCAGCCTCCGGCGATCAGCCTTCAGCGCGCGGCACTGGCTGATAGCTGAAAGCCGATGGCTGAAAGCTGATAACTGAAAGCTGACGACCGAAAGCTGACGGCTGACAGCTCTTTTCAATTGGCAATCGTCAATCGAAAATCGGCAATGGATCAATCGCGCAACGCCCGGGCGGGATCGGTACGCGTGGCACGCAAGGCGGGTAAGAGGCAAGCTGCGGTGGCTGTGATCGTCATGATCGCCAGGCCCGCGCCAAACGCCAGTGGGTCGCGCGGACTGACGTTGTAAAGATAGGTTCCGAGCAGGCGTGTTAAGCCGAGTGCGGTGGCAGCGCCGGCGAGAATACCCGCTCCCGTCAGCACCAGGCCACGCTCGATCACCATGCGAAGCACATTCGATGCGCCGGCCCCAAGGGCCATACGCAGTCCCAACTCTCGGCTGCTCTGCGACACTGCGTAGGACATAAGACCGTAGAGACCGACGCTGGCGAGCAGAAGCGCTAATCCTCCCAGGATTCCCACCAGCGTCACAGCCACAAGCTGCGGCGAGGTGGAGCGATTGACCTGTTCCTGAAGCGTGATCGTCTCGTAGAGGGCAAGGTTCGCGTCGAGCGCGCGCACCTCGCGGGTCAGCGCCGCCACCATGGCTTGGGGAGGCTGCACGGTGCGAATGTATAGCTCCGGCTTTCTTGCGAAATCTTGCCGGAGCGGCAGGTAGAAAAACGGTCTCGGACTTTCGCCCATGGTCTCGTACTTGGAATCCGCCGCGAGGCCCACCACTCGCGCCCATTTGCCTTTCACTTGGAGACGCTGGCCGGCGGGATCCCGGCCGCGCCAGTAGCGGGCCGCCATCGTCTGGTTCACGATGGCGACGAACGGCGCGGTTTCATCGTCGGCGCGCGTGAATTCGCGGCCGGAAAGGATGGGTATGCCCAGAGTCGGGAAATAAGCCGGGCTCACCTGGTTGTATTCCACCGTGGGCTGCTCTCCCGGTGGAGGCACATAGCCGTCGACGGCGACTGGCGCCTCAGAGAAAGCGATGTAGCCCAGTGGAGTGACTCTCGCATACGCAGCCGACTCCACACCGGGGAGCGACCGGACGCGGTCCATGAGCTGGTCCTGAAAAACTTTGGCCCGCGGAACGTCGTAGCCCGCGGCGGTCAAGGAAACCGAGGTATCGAGCACGCTCGAAGTTGAAAAGCCCGGACTGGCGGTTCGAACCCTGTGCAGGCTCTGGATCAGGAGACCCGCGCCAACCAGCAAAACAAAACTCAGACAAACCTGGAGCACCACCAGGCCCGAGCGGACCCACGCCGCTCCGCGGGCGCCGACAACACCCGCGGATTCCGCTCTCAGAGCGCCGGCAAGATCGAGCCTGCGCGCCTGCAATGCGGGAACCAGCCCGACGGTCAACGTGGCGATCAGGCAAACGGCTGCGCTTAAGGCCAGCACGGGCCAGTCCATCTCTCCAGGCAGGTACATGGCGGTTCCGGAGCGCGCCGGGAGCAGCAGCGACAACGCATAACGGCACCAATAAGCGATCAGCATTCCTCCGGCCGCGCCGAAAGCCGCGAGGAGCAGGCCTTCGGTCAGGAGTTGTTTCAACAGGCGACCGCGACCAGCGCCGATCGCCAGCCGGACGGTCATTTCCTGCCGGCGAGCGAAGGACCGGACCAGCAGCAGGTTGCTGACGTTCGCGCAGACGATCAGGAAAATAAACGCGACCACAGCAACCATGATCTCGAGTGTTGGGCGCAAGGTACGGGCGTTATTAAATGGAGTTTGCCACAGAGGCCAGAGCTTGAGTCCGCGTCCGCGGTCGGTGGCCGGGTAATCCGCATCGAGACGACTGGCGACCGCCGAGATTTCCTGCTGCGCCTGCTGGCGGGTCACGCCAGGCTTGAGCCGCACGTAACCTTCCACCCAGCGCGCGCCGCGATCGTCCAGTTTGTATCCGCCGCCCTCAAAAGTCTCCTCCATTGACGCGGGGACCCAGAAGTTCATGGCCCAGCCGACGAACGTCCCGTAAAACCCTTCCGGGGCGACGCCCACAATGGTAAACACCGTGCCGCTGAACCGCTGCGTCTTCCCGATGATTTGCGGATCGCCGTTGAATCTCTCCTTCCATAACCGGTAGCTGATCACCGCGACCGGATCGGCGTTGCGGCCGGAATCCTCCCCGGACTGGAATCCTCGTCCCAGGATCGGGTGGACCCCGATGGCGTCAAAGCAATTTGCAGATACAATGCTGCCGGTCGCGACGTCGGCGTGGTCACCGATGCTGAGCGTGCTGCCGGTGATCTTGCTTACGATCACGGAATCGATGAGGGTGCAGTTTCTCTGTATGTCGAGGATGTCCGGCCAGGAGACGTCCTCGTCGTCATCGTCCCGGGTCGTTCCGGACAAGGCGACCAGGCGTTCCTGTTGCGCGACGAGCGGATAAGGGCGGAAAAGAAGTCCTTCCACCCAGCTGAACACGGTCGCGTTGGCGCCGATCCCGAGGCTCAGGCAGAGAATCGCCAGGACGGAGAACCCTGGACTACGGCGCAGTTGCCGGAGTCCATAGCGCAAGTCCTGGATTGCAGTCTCGACGAGCGAGATACCGCGAGAGTCGCGGCATTCCTCCTTCACTTGCGCGGCGCCGCCGAACTCCAGTCGAGCCCGCCGCTTCGCTTCGTCCAGCGGCACTCCGGCCTTCACGTGTTTATCGACCTGGCGATCCAAGTGCGCGCGCAGTTCGTCGTCGAGCTCGGATTCCATCGACCTGCGGCGAAACAGCGCGCGCAAGCGGTACAGAAGGTCGCGGATCACTGCTACCTCCAAGAAGCTTTCAGCTTTCAGCGGTCAGGCTTCAGCCCAGGCCTGCGAGCTGACGGCTGAAAGCTCTTTTCAATCGGCAATCGTCAATCGAAAATCGGCAATCACTCGTGCCGCAGCGCCACCATGGGATCGACTTTGGTCGCCCGGCGCGCGGGAATGTACACGGCCAGCAACGCGGCGGCGATGAGCACGAGAGTCAAAATGATGAACGTCAGCGGATCCCTCGGCCGGACGCCGTAGAGCAAGCCCGTCAGCACGCGCGTGAGTCCGAGCGCAGCGAAGATTCCCGCGGCCACGCCAATCATCGTCAGCAGCAGTCCTTCGCCGAGCACCATCCGTAGCAGATCACGTCGCGTGGCGCCGAGAGCCGACCGGATGCCGATTTCGTGCGTGCGCAGGCTGATCGAATACGAAAGCACACCGTAGATACCGATCGCGGCCAGAATCAGGGCGATGACGCCGAAGATGCCCAGCATGGTAGCGGAGACGTGCTGCCGCCAGATCGATTCGGCAATCACTTCCTCCATGGTTCGCATCTGGATCACCGGCTGATTGCCGTCCACCTGCCGCACGGCCTGGCGCACCGCCGTGGCCACGCCTAGCGGATCGGATGAGGTGCGGATGGCGAAAGTGACGAGGAACGATGCCCAGGCGTGCTGCGCGTAAGGCTCATACAACTCCGGCTCGGCCGGTGAGCCGACCGCGTTCTGCTCGGAGTCGCCAACCACGCCCACAATCAACGCAGGCGCGTCCTTCGGGCAAGCGCCGAACAATTGCATGCCGACCGGATTCTCACTTTTCCAGAACCGGCGCGCCATCGCTTCGTTGATGATCCGGACGCAGCGCGCACCCTGCTCGAAATCGGCGTCGGTAAAATCTCGTCCGCTTTTCAAAGGAATGCCCATGGCCTGAAAATAGCCGGGGCTCACGCTGCGGGCAATGAGGCCGATCGTAGAACCATTGCCGGCCGCGGTCGTCGGGTCACTGGGAAAAATGACGGTGGTGTGAAATCCCGTGAAGGGCAGATTGGTGGCCATGCCTGCGGCTTTCACGCCCGGAATCGCGCTGATTCTTCGCAGAATCTCGCGGTAGAATGCCGTCGATTGCGGTCCTTGCGAATACTTGTAGTTCATCAGCGGCACGCGCACGGTGAGGAGATGGTCAGGATTGAATCCCGTGGGAGCCGATGCCAGCCGCTCGAAGCTTTCGATCATCAGCCCTGCGCCGATCAGGAGCACGAGCGCGAGCGCGATCTCCGAAACCACCAGCGCGCCCTGCAGGCGCGATCCGCGGCGGGCTGATGAAGTCCTGCCGTGCTCTTTCAGCCACTCATTAATGTCCACTCGGGAGATTCGCGCGGCGGGCAGCAAGCCAACCACGATGCCCGTCAACACGGAAAGCGCGACCGCAAATCCAAAGACAGCAAGGTTCATGCGAATCTCGTGCAGGGCCTGGGTCTCGATCAGGTTGTACTTCGGAACCAGGCTGACGATCAGGTTCAGACCCCAACGCCCGATGACGAGCCCGCCAACCCCCGCTGCAGCGGCGAGCAGCACGCTTTCGACCAGCAACTGCCGGATCAGTCGCGCGCGTCCGGCACCGAGCGCGGCGCGAATGGCCATTTCGCCCTGGCGCGTCGTCCCGCGCGCCAGCAGCATGCTGGCGACGTTCGCGCAGACGATCATCAGCATGAAGACAACCGCTCCGAGCAGCGCGAGAATCGCGGCGCGCAGGATTCCCTGCACGTCCGGCGCTTTGAACGCCGTCACAGGCGCGGTCCATCCTGCGTTTGTCTTGGGATATTGCGCTGCCAACTGGCGCGCGATGACATCCATCTGCGCCTGAGCCTGCTGGATCGTCGTGCCGGGGCGCAAGCGCGCAAGCGCGCTGAGCCTGCGGTCGTCATGATCGACCCTTTCAGCGGCCGTAAAGGTGAGCGGAACCCACATCTGGGTATTGGCCGCCGGGAACTGAAAGTCCGCGGGAGCGATGCCAATCACGGTGTAGGTCTTGCCGTCGAGCGCGAGAGCTTTTCCGACGATTCCGGGATCCGAAGAAAAGTGGCTTTGCCAATACGAGTGACTCAGAATCACTGCCTGGATTTCGTCCGGCGCGAACGTGCGCCCGCGGGCGGCATTCACGCCCAGCAACCGGAATAGATTCGGTGTGACCGGCGTGGCCCAGACTTCATCCGGCTCAGGGCCGCCCGTCAGGGCGTGAAACTCGAAGTGTTGATAAGCGGCGACGCCCTGGAGAGTCGCCGCCTGCTCCTGCCACGAAGTGAGATCTCCCGGAGACACCTCGTTGATCTCGCCGGCCGCGGTCTCCGGACCTCTCTCGGTGATCTCCACGAGCTCGGATGGCGCAGCATAAGGCGCAGAACGCAGCAGGACCGCGTCGACCACGCTGAAGATCGCCGTGGTAGCGCCAATGCCCAGTGCCAGCGTCAGCACGGCAGCAACCATAAATCCGGGCGCACGGCGCAATTGCCGCAAGCCATAGTGCAAGTCCCGGATCGTGGTCTCGACAAAGCTCACGCCGCGCGCATCGCGGCATTCTTCCCTTACTTGCTCGCTGCCGCCGAATTCCATCCGCGCCTTGCGCTGCGCTTCCTCCGGCGGGAGTCCCGATTTCATGTGCTTTTCCACCTCACGAGTGAAGTGCGCTCGCAGTTCCTCGTCCAGCTCTGATTCCATCGACCTGCGGCGAAACAACGCGCGCAAGCGATATACAAGATCGCTGATCACAGGTCTCTCCGTCGAGCCGTTAGCTTGAATCGGCAATCGTCAATCATTCGTGCCTTAACGCGCTCATCGGATCCACTCTGGCCGCGCGCAACGCCGGAACGTAGCTGGCAATCAGCGCCACGACCAGCGGAATCAACAAGACAACCGCGAAGGTGAGCGGGTCCGCGGGGCGCACCCCGTACAACAAGCTGGACAAGAAGCGCGTCAATCCTGAAGCGCAGACGATCCCAACCGCCACGCCGGCAGCGGCCAGCGTCATCCCTTGACGGACGATAAGCCAGAGAACTTCGCTTTTCACGGCACCGAGCGCCATGCGAATGCCGATTTCGCGAGTCCGTTGCGCCACCGTGTAGGACATGACGCCATAGAGACCAACGACCACGAGCAGCAGCGCCAGTATTCCGAAAGTGCCGGCCAATTGCCCCACCAGCCGCTCGCGAGCCAGCGAATCGTTGACCCGGTCCGCCAGTGTCTTGATGTTGAACACGGGAAAATTCCTGTCGATGCTCTCAAACTCGCGGCGAACCTCTGCCGTGACATCCACGGCGTTGGCTCCGCTTGCCAGGCGCACGTGTAATGTCGGCATGTAAGGCGTACCCTGCTGCATGTCGAGAAAAATGGCTGGGGGCGGCGAGAGATGCAGGTCGTAATAGCGGGCGGACGGCACGACGCCGACGATTTCGAGCGGCCCGGCGATGTCGAAGTATCCACCGGAATTTGCCGGGGGCAGGATCGTCCTGCCGAGCGGATTCTCATTGTTGAACAGCCGGTGAGCGAGGACATCGTTCACAATCACGACGGGGTGCGCGCCTGCTCGGTCGATCGCGGAAAAGTCGCGCCCGGAAACGAGTGGTATCCCGAGGGTCCCGAGGTACCCCGGACTGACCAGATCAATGGCAGCTTCGGTGGTCTGACCCGCTGGGGTCTGCACGTCCGCCTCAGACATCCGGCTGCCCAGCGGACCGTTTTCGGCGAGTGCGGCCGATTCCACGCCGGGCAATTGCGCCATTCGGCGCGCGATTTCCGCAGTGAGGCTTCGCATGTGCTCGGGGTTGTAAAGCTCCACCTGCGGCTTCAGGGTGAAGAGCAGCACTCGATCGGGCTGGCGGAAAAACTCGCCGGCACGCAGATTGGTCAGAGATCTCCACAGAAGCCCTGCCGCCATCAGCAGGACCACCGATAGCGCAACCTGTCCGGCCACCAACGCTCTGCGAATTCCCCATCCGCCGCCGTCTCCGGCTGCCGCAGCGGAATCGCTCTTGAGCGCGAGCGCCAGTTCGCCACGAGTGGCTTGGAGCGCCGGAATGAGGCCGAACAGGATCCCGGTCAACAGTGTCAGGCCGGCGGTGAACCAGGCGACGCGGGAATCGGGCGCGAGGTCCAGACTTATGCTGATGTGTCCTTGGGGCAGGAAGTCAAAAAGGGCTCCGCCGGTCTGGGAAACGGCGACGTAGGCGAGGGCTCCGCTGGCGAGCGAAAGGAGCGCGCCCTCTGTGATGATCTGCCGAATCAGGCGTCTTCTCCCCGCGCCGATGGCGGCGCGCAGAGCGAACTCGCGGCGCCGCGCGGCCGCGCGCGCGAACAGCATCCCGGCGAGATTGGTGGAGGCGATCAGCAGCACGAGGCCCGCGAGTCCAAACAGAATCAGCAGGGGCCGGCGGAATTGAGCCAGATCGCCTTCCCAGCCGCGATTTCCCGGCAGCAGGCGGACGCCACGCTCGGGATTCTCGCGATGCTGTTCCTCAGGATCAGCTCGCAGCAACTGCCGGCACTCGGCGTCGGTGGCAGCCTCGGCCTGCGCGATTCCGACGCCCGGCTTGAGCCGCGCCATCAGCGCCGCGTCCGGATCGCTGAGAAGATGCATCTGGCTGAGCTCCCGGCCGGGCGGCAGATGGGGCAAGCGCAGCTCGGGATCGAAGCCCACCCTGAGGCTATAGAAATTGGGTGGTGTTACACCCACGATTGTGAACCCGTAGTCATTCAGCCTGATGATGCGTCCGAGGATGTGAGGGTCGCCGCCGAACTCGCGCTGCCAGAATCGATACGAGAGGACAGCTTCGGGCGCCCAACGTCCCTGCCGCACGCCGTCAGAGAAGCCCTCGCCGAGAATCGGGCGGACCCCCAGGAAAGTGAAGAAATTGGGTGACACCACCTCGCCCACCACGCGCGCTGCGCGCCCGTCGCCAAACGAAAAACTCAATCCGTCGTCGTCGTGCGCGATCACGTCCGAAAACACCGTGCTGTCGCG
Source organism: Terriglobia bacterium (assembly GCA_030037755.1). Classification (GTDB taxonomy): domain Bacteria; phylum Acidobacteriota; class Terriglobia; order UBA7540; family UBA7540; genus Gp13-AA77. The sequence goes on along the minus strand of JASHQD010000784.1, from coordinate 6,134 downwards.
GCGCAGCTCGTCGGCGATAGTTACGGGCAGGTATTCCCTTTCCGCGCCATCCTGCCGGACGGCGACCAGTCGCACCAGACTATGCGGATTGGAGACGGGCAGCGTCCGCCACAGTATGGCGTTGGCAGTGCCGAAAATGGCGCTGTTCACGCCGATTCCGAGGGCAAGGATCAAAACGGCGGCGAGTGCGAACCCCGGTGTGCGCCGCAATTGGCGCAATCCATAGCGCAGATCCTGGATGGTCGTCTCGATCATGCTCACACCGCGCGCAGCGCGGCATTCTTCCTTCACCTGCTCCCGGCCGCCGAATTCCAGCCGCGCCCGCAGCTTCGCTTCCTCCGGCGGCAGTCCCGATCTCACGTGTTTCTCTACCTGGCGGTCGAAGTGGGCTCGCAGTTCGTCGTCCAACTCTGCTTCCACAGACCGGCGGCGCAACAAGGCTCGCAAGCGATATAGAAGGTCGCTGATCACAGGCATCTCCGTCGAGCAGCCGTCAGCCGTCAGCCATCAGATTTCAGCTCTCAGTACCACCGGATCGCGCCTGACAGCTGAAGGCTGAGAGCTGACTGCTGAAAGCTCTCTGAATCGTCAATCGTCAATTACTCGTGCCGCAGCGCCACGATCGGATCGATTCTCGCCGCCCTCCGTGCGGGGATGTAGCAAGCGACGAGGGCCGCGCCCGTCAGGGTCAGGGCCACGACGGCGAACGTCAGCGGATCAGCCGGCTTGACGCCGTAAAGCAGGCTTGCGAGAAATCGCGTCAGACCCAGAGCGCCAATCAATCCGATGCCCAGACCGAAGGCGGCCAGCGTCATGCCCTGACCGAGGACCAGCTTGAGCACATCGGTCCTGCTCGCTCCTAACGCCGTCCGAATACCGATCTCGTGAACGCGCCGCCGCACGCTATAGGACATCACTCCAAACACGCCCACCACCGCCAGCAGCAGCGCAATGGCGGCGAAGATGGCGAGCAGCAGCAGATCGAAGTTGGCCTGGGCGGTTGAGTCGCGCATCAGTTGTTCCATCGTCTGTACCTGCGCGGCTGGAAGCTGCAGGTTGAACAAAACCTGCTGCGCGGCCCTCTCGATCGTGAGCGGCGCCACTCCCGGCCGGGTGCGGACGATGATGCCCGAGGGAATCTGGCCGTTGACGAGCTTCATCGCTGCGTCGGTGACCTGCGACTGCATCTGGTACATGGTCGGTGGAGGCATCCAATCCAGCCGGTCGCGGACGTTGCCGACGATACCCACGATCTGGACGGGGCCCTCCTCGAATTGCGGACCGAGGTGCGCGCCGATGAGAATGACCTGGCCGATGCAATTCTGGTGAGGCCAGAAGCGGTCGGCGAACGCCTGGTTGACGAGGACCGTGCGCGGAGGTTCATCCGCTCGCAGCAGCCGCCCGGCAATCAAGGGTACGCGCAAGGTTTGGAAGTAACGGGCCGACGTGAAGGCCCACAGCTGATCGCCGGTGAATTGAAATCCCTTTACCGGCGGTCTTCCGGGGATGTCAAAAACCATGTCCATGTTTTGGGCGAGCGGCAAGCCGCTGGTCATGGCGGCAGATTCCACGCCGGGTATGCGCTCCAGCCGTTCGGTGATCTGGCGCGCCAACTGGTCTACTACGCCGGCGTTCGCGTACGCGGGTCCATCCAGCGAGACGGTCATTGTGAGCAGATTGTGCGGATCGAAACCTGGATCGACGCGGTGCAGCGCGGCGGAGCTGCGGACGAGCAGCACGGCTCCGCACAGCAGGATCATCGCAATGGCGACTTCGGCGGCGACGAGCGCTCCTCGGGTGCGATTCTGACCCAGGCCGCCGGTGGTGCGTCCGGCAGCCTCTTTCAGCGAAGCGGCCACATCGGAACGCGAGAGCTGAAGGGCAGGGAGGAGTCCGGAGAGGACCCCTGTCAGCGCCGAGAGGAGAATCGTGAAGCCCGCCACCCATGGGTTGAGCGCCGCAATAGATGCCATTTCCTGAACCCGCGGCAGATCGCCCGGCGTAAGCGCCAGCAGCGCCCGCACACCCCAGGAAGCGAGAGCCAGGCCGAGTACCCCGCCGATAAAGGCGAGTAGCACGCTCTCGGCAAGCACCTGACGTGCAATGCGTCCGCGCCCGGCACCGATGGCAAATCGAACAGCGATCTCCTTCTGCCGCTCCGCGCTCCGCGCAAGCACCAGGTTGGCGATATTGGCGCAGGCGATCAGCAGCACCAGTCCGACAGCGCCCAGCAGGATCAGCAGCTCCGGCCGCACGTCTCCTGTCATCTGCTGCTGCATCGGCTTGACCACGAGATTGCCGTCGTTACCCAGGTCTTCCGGATGCGCCTGCATGAAGCGCCTGCCCACAGTCGTCATCCGCGAGTTGGCTTCTGCAAGTGTCCCGCCTCTTCCGAGGCGGCCGGCGACAAAGTAAAGGTGCGCCTGGTTCGTGCTCGCGGGATCCGCCTGCAGCGGGATCCAGACATTGGTGGTCGGGTAGGGTTGAAAGCGCGGCGAGAGGACGCCGATCACGGTATAAGTGGCGCCGCCCAGATTGATTGCTTTCCCGAGTATCGCGGGATCGGCGCCGAATCGACGTTGCCACAGGCTGAAGCTCATCAGGAGAGCCTGCGGGCCATTTGGCCGGTCTTCCTCGGCGCTGAACGTCCGTCCCAGGATCGGATGGGCTCCAAAGAGCCGGAAGTAGTTCACCGACACCTTGACGGCCTGCACCAGTTCTGGCCGGTCGCCTCCCGTGAGATTAATCCCGTTGGCAGTAGCCTCGTAGCCGGACAGATCCTCAAAACCCGGATTCGCTTGCTGCCAGTAAGCGAACATCGGGATCGAGTCGCCGTTTCCGTCCCGGCGAAGGATATTCACGATGCGGTCGGAATCGGGATAAGGGAGCGGGTGCAGCAGGACCGTGTTCACCACGGTGAAGATCGCGGTGTTGGCGCCAATTCCGAGCGCGAGAGTCAACACCGCGACGACGGCGAATCCGGGATTCCGCCGCAACTGTCGCAGCCCGTGTCGCAGGTCCTGAATGGTGTTGTCGAGGAACGATACGCCGCGCGCCTCGCGACATGCTTCTTTCAGCTGATCAAGTCCGCCGAATTCGAGTCGCGTGCGTCTCTGCGCTTCGCCCAGCGGCACTCCCGACCTCACAAGCTTCCCGACTTGACGATCGAAGTGTGCCCGCAGTTCGCAGTCCAGTTCGGATTCCATGGACCGACGCCGGAGCAACGCGCGCAAGCGATATAGAAGCTCGGTGATCATCGCCATCTCAGAGGAGTCTTCAGCCTTCAGCCACCAGCTCTCAGTAGGCTCGGAGCTGATGGCTGACAGCTGGCGGCTGACAGCTCCTCGATCGTCAATCATTCATGCCGTAAGGCCACGATCGGGTCAACTCTTGTCGCGCGCCGCGCGGGAATGTAGCTCGCCAGGATTGCCACAGCCACCAGCAGCAGCGATACAGTCAGAAATGTCTCCGGATCTCCCGGCCGGACGCTGTAAAGCAAGCTCGCCATCAGTCGCGTGAGCGCCGCGGCCGCTGCCAATCCCATGGCTAGCCCAAAGAGCGTTAAGCGCAATCCTTCGCCGACGACCATGCGCAAGACCGCGGACCGCTGGGCGCCGAGCGCCAGGCGGATTCCGATTTCTTGCGTGCGTTGCACGACGCCGAAGGAGACCACGCCGAAGAGTCCTACTGCGGCCAGGCACAGTGCGACCAAGGCGAATATGCCGAGCAGCAGCATGTAGAATCGGCGGGGAGAAACGGAAGCTTCAACGACTTCCGACATCGTTTGCACGTCATAGACGGCCTCGTCCTTGTCCGCAGCGTGGACGGCGCCCTCCGACTCCGTCATCAGGCTGCCCGGGTCGCCCGCCGCCAGGACAGCCACGGTGAGGAAGGGCCAAGGCTCCTGAGCGTAAGCGGCATACGTCATCGGCTCCACCGCGCTCGTCAGATCGCGCTGGTGCGCGTCGCCCACCACGCCAACGACCTCCAGCGGCTTATCGTCCATACTGATGCGCTTGCCGACCGGGTCCGCACCTGGCCAGAAGGTGCGCGCCATCGAGTTATTGATAATGACCACGCGCGGCGAGTTGGCGTCGTCGTGATCGGTGAAATCGCGCCCTCGCAGCAAGGGGATTCCGAGCGTATGGAAGTATCCCGGCGCCACGACGCCGTAGAACGTGTCGAGATCCTCGCCGGGCCGGCTGGGACGCCCTTCGACCTGGATGCCGCGGTGACTCTCGCCCCCGCCGAGCGGCAGACGCGTGGTTACGCTGGCCGATTCCACGCCGGGCAGAGTCTTGATGCGGTCCAATACCTGCTGCACGAAGAGATTCTGCGAAGCCGCGTCGGGATAGCGGGCGGCAGGCAGCGAAAGCTTGAGAGTGACCACCCGAGCCGGGTCAAAGCCGGCGTCGACCTGCGTGAGTCGCAGGAAACTCTTCACCAATAAGCCGGCGCCGACCAGCAACACCACCGCCAGGGCGCTCTCCGCCACCACCAGCACGCTCTGGATGCGGTGGCGTCCCGGGGCCGTGGTGCGGCCCGTCTCCTTGAGAGCCTCCATCGGGGCAAAGCGCGAGCCTTCAAGCGCCGGAGTCAGGCCGAAGAAGATCGCACCCAGCAGGGAGGCTAGGGCCGTAAACGCCAGGACGCGGCCATCCACGCCGGCCTGCACCATGTTTTGGAGATCCTCCGGTATTAAGCGAGCCAGGGGAGCGGTACCCCAGGACGCGAGCACGATCCCGAGGCCGCCTCCCGCAGCGGCGAGCAGCAGGCTCTCCGTGAAAAGCTGACGCGCGATGGCGGCACGGCCGGCACCGAGCGCGCTCCGAATCGCCATCTCCTTGCGGCGGCCGGCTCCACGCGTGAGCAGAAGATTGGCGACATTGGCGCAGGCGATCAACAGCACCAATCCCACGGCGGCGAGCAGCACCAGCAGGGCCGAACGCATGTCGCCCACCTGGACCTGGTGCAAGGTCTCGATCCAGGCGCCGTTGCCTGCCTCTGTGTCGGGCCGGCGCTCCTCGATATGCCGGATCACCGCGTCGACGTCCGCCCGCGCCTGGGCCACACTGATCCCCGGACGCAGCCGGCCGACGGAATCGAAATAATGAGATCCGGTCATGGTGGCCGGATCGACGGTGGGTCTCAAAGGATGCTCAGGCACGGCGAACCGGGGCGGGACCCAGAGCTGGGCGCCTTCTGGAAAGTCAAAGCGGCGCGGCATCACGCCTATGACCGTGTAGGGCTCGTCATTCAGGCTGATCTTTTCACCGATGATGTCCGGCCGGCCGCCGAATCGCGCCTGCCAGAGCGCGTAGCCCAGCACGGCCGTCCGCTGCCCGCCTTTGCCACCGTCGGTGGGGAGGAACGCGCGCCCCAGTATGGGCTCGACGCCCAGAAGTGAAAAGGTGTTGGTGGTGATCACCGCTCCGGTCAAGCGCTCCGGCCGCGGGCCCGCGCTGAGGTTGAAATTCGCACTTTTGTAAGCTGCCATCTGCTCGAAGGCGCGATTCTCAGCGGCGATGTCGAGATAGTCCGGGGGCGCGAGGTCGCCGCCACCGCCCATCCATCGCTCACCGACCACGACCAGGCGGTCGGCATTGGGGTAGGGAAGCGGCCGGAGCAGGACGGCGTTGACCACGCTGAAAATTGCCGTATTGGCGCCGATGCCGAGCGCCAGCGTGATGACGGCGACCGCGGCAAAGCCGGGAGATTTCCTCAACATGCGGAGGCCGTAGCGCAGATCCTGAACGGTGATTTCGACAAAACTCACGCCGCGCGCGTCGCGACACTCCTCCCTGGCGCGATCCACGCCACCGAACGCCAATCGCGCCCGCCGTCGCGCTTCCTCCCGTGCAAGACCCGTCCGCTCGAGCTTGTCCACCTCCTGCTCGAAGTGAAACCACAATTCATCGTTCATCTCTGTTTCAACCGTGTTTTGTCGAAACAGCGCCCGCAGCCGGTAAACCAGATCGCTCAGCATTTGTCCCTCCTCACGCCATATCCAAGACCTGCCCGACGGCAATCGTCAGCTTGCGCCATGCGTCCGCGTTTGCTTCGAGTTGCTTGCGTCCGGCGCGCGTGAGTTCGTAGTATTTAGCCCGGCGGTTGTTGTCCGACGTTCCCCAGCG
>JASHQD010000783.1 GCA_030037755.1 Terriglobia bacterium | reverse complement strand
CTCGAATACCGCCCAAGCCACGCCAAGGCATCGATACCAGGATCGAAACAGGATAGCTAATGACTGCTGTAGCGGCGCTCTATGAGCGCCGGCTTTCCTAAGAAAAGGGTCGCCGAAAAACCGGCGCTCTATTGAGCGCCGCTACAGCAACCGTCAGTTACGAAACGCTCAATTCGCCATTCACTATTCGCCATTCGCCATTCGCCATTCCCTACTCCCGATTCCCGATTCCCTGCTCTTTTACACCGTCTTCGTCACAATCCGCAGTGACCGCGGACGGTCGGGGTCAATCCCCTTGGCCTCTGCGAGCAGCGCCGCGAAGATCTGACTCGGAATGATGTAGGGAATGGGCGAGTAGATTTCCGGAATCGATCCGGGCACGCGGATGGCGCGCGTGGCCGCGGGCACTTTGGCCTGCTCGTGTGATCACCAGGGTTTCCGCGCGGCGGGTCGTAGCCAAAGTGGAGCCTCGCGCAGGGGAGTTGTTCCCTCAGGTGGGCTTCATTGTGACCATACCTGCCCAGCCGGGCGGTTGTACGCTTCTACAACAAGCGCCGAACCTCGGAGCAGTGGACCAAGGAAGGCAAGCAGGTGGTGAAGATGACGCGGCTGAGCTGCCATCGGTTCCGGTCCAACGAAGTTACGGCTGTGGCTGAGCCTGATCGCTTACAACCTGGGAAACCTGTGGCGGCGGCCGCGTCGGATCGGCAACTGGTCGCTGACCAGCTTGAAGCAGCGGCTAGTGAAGACGGGCGGGCGGCCGCTCAAACACTCCCGGTATTACTGGCTGCTGTTGGCGGAGAGCCATCTGACACGGCGGCTGTTCAAAACGATGGTGCATAGATTGGGGGCTTTGGCTGTACCAGCAGGGTAGGCGTGGAAACCAAGCACGGGCTCGCAAGGCGGCAGGCGTTCTTGGCAGCCGACTCTGCTCTGGCTCGTGAGCGTGGCAGGATTCGTATATAAATAGCAAGATTCGACTATCAATTTCGCTTGATATTCAAGGAACGCATGCTATCAAAAAGATGTTTTAGCGACTGTGCTGCCAATGGGCGGTACAAGGCACCCCAAACACTCGACCTATTTAGTTCCGTCGAGTGCGTCGGGTTTCCAAAATGGAAATCCCAACTGGAAAATCTTCTCAGCAGTTCGCCGAACTCGAATACACAGCTGCATTCGGCGCGCAGTACAGTACATGGATTTCTTGATGAAACAAACTGATGTAACTCTTGAGTCAGAAGTATGACAACTGCCCGGCTGCTCAGAGCCCGGCGAGGTCGAACTGGGAGCGGCGTGGCGGCTAACGAAGCAATGCAGAGCGCCAGTTACGTTCTCGGCATACTCACCGGGGCTGGCGCTGCGTCAGCTGCCCAGGCAATCGGCTGGCCGGCTCAAGCCTTGTATAATCGCCTCAAGGTGAAGGCTCGTACCTGTGTGCTGGTGTCATTTGGAGCGCTCATGGCCGGAAAAACCGCCTAACTAATCTACAGCACACAAACGATTTACCCGTTTGTGTACTGCAGAGCGCGGGCAGGATGCCCAGCAAGCGCGACGGTGGACCCGTCATCGCTTCGCAGTATCGTCGCCACGGGGGTCACTCGGGCGATAGCTTTAGAGTCTCTAGAGATCGGAATCGAAAGGAAGGCGCAATGAAACACCTAAACCGTTCGTTTGAGATGCTAGTAGGACTTTGCGTCGTAGCTTTCACCTGTCCGACAGCACGAGGGCAATATCAGACAAATATCAACCCACCGAGCCAGCTTCCAGCCAATACTCCCGCCGCCTATAATCTCATTGTTCCAGTCGTGGGCCAACAGGAATCGGAGTGGTGCTGGGCTACGTGCGGTGAAATGACGGATAACTATGCTGATCCCCTGCCGGTCGTGCAACAATGCCAAGAAGCGAACGCCATGTTCAACCCGAACGGACCGGAGCCCCAGCCAGGGTGGTCCGACTGCTGCGTAAATCCGAGCTCGGGCGCATGCAACGTAGGCGACGGCGGATCGAGTTCGCAATTCCCATTTGACTATTACGGAAACTCGACGGGAACGACTTTGACGTGGGATCAACTTCGGTACCAAATCTGGGTCATTAACGAGCCGTTCGCGTTTGGATGGAATTGGTGCCCTTGCCCTCCGCCTCCAAATTGTTCGGCTACGAGTTCCTGCCCCGGCTCACACATACAGGTTGTCACGGGCTACGAGACCGATGATCAGGGCAATCAATGGGTCTATGTCAATAATCCCGAGCCCGTAGGGCAAGGCGATTTCGAATGCATGTCATATGGTGAGTGGTCGCAGGACACGTCAAACGGGGACCCGTTCGGATCCCATACTCATGAAGGGGACTGGTTTGATACTACTTACGGGCCTGGTAATCAGCTCATCTACAATCTCGCAACGAACGGCGTTGTGCCTGTAACCGCGCTTACAGAGGCAGAGGCGCCGAATCTTGCAGGAACGGTCATATCGGATCGGATGGTACCCTTTACCGCGACCGGACTTCTTGCGGTCTCTGGAACGATCCAGGAGCGGGTCGTCCGAGAAGACGCCAGTCAGACCCTCGACTTTTATTATCGTGTTATCAATTCATCGAGCTCAGGCGGCAATATTACGACGCTGACGATCCAGAATTTTGGACGCGCGACGGTGGCCGTGGCGTATCGCCCGGATTCACTGGGAGCGCTTCCGGCACTGCAGGCGAGCCGCGACATTTCTGGAAGTAACTTGGAGGTCTACCTTGAGCCGATTCCGCCAGGGGAGTCGTCTCATTTCATCCTGCTCATGACCGATGCGACAGCTTCGAACGATCAGGGTACGATGGGAATCGGTGCGACAATACCACTCCTGTGGGGTCTGGGCGAGTCAACCCAGATTTCAACCGACCAGCCTACGGCGGTTTCGCTAACGGCGGCTAGCATGTCCCCCTGCCCCGTGATGACCCAGCCCATGAGCCAAGTAGTGCAAGAAATTGAATCTCGACCCTCAGAGCCCATCGAAGGCTTGCCGCGGCGGCTCGGGACCGAGACATACGATGTTGCCAGAGCCGCGGCTAGAGCGGCGTTACCGAGACAGCTGAGCATCGGGACAGTGGGACTTCCCATTCAGTTGGCCGAGGTCCCGCTGGATCGCCTGGCTACGTACGAGCAGGGTCAGAGAATTACGTCACTTCTGCTAGCATCGACTGGGCTAATCGTACCTGTGCATTTTGCCAAAGACGACTATCTTGGAGTCTTTCTCCAGGGCAGCGACTCCCATTATGTTCCGGTCGGCATGGGCCAGCCGAATATCACCCGGCTACTTGTGCACGCGATGGAGGCGGCGGCGAAACAGCATAACGTACCGG
>JASHQD010000782.1 GCA_030037755.1 Terriglobia bacterium | reverse complement strand
CGGGTAAGGTCAAGCTTTCCCCGGCCAACAACTGAAACATGAAATGGAACGCCGTAGGAGGAATCGCCGAAGTCCTACTCTGCGAAATAGAGCAACTGCAGTGAGCGAAAGCGTCTTGAGCAGCAGCGCCCGCGTTGTGGCACTGCATTGTCATGGCGCTCATCTTCATCCGGCAGCGGCCATTCGCATCGCAACAGGAGCCTTGGCCGGCCAGTGACGGCGCAAGTCCGCCGGGGACGATTGCCGCGAGCAGTGTCAGCAACGCCAGGCTGGCAACGACCCTTCGCATAATTCTCCCTTGGTAGCACGGTCCGTCCACGCCCGTCAAGTCCGGGCTGTTTCGTTACCGTGCGCTAATGTTTCGTGTACCGCTGTTGAGCCGCGCCTGGTGAAACTAATCGGCCAGAAGCCGGACGGGCTGTCAATTGCTCCCCCGCGTCGTAGAGAACAAATACTCTGGTGGAGGTACCGCACGACTGTCTGTGATCTGCATCACATCGTGCAAAGAATTTTGCGCTTTTCACGCGGGCCCGCGCAGACGAAGGTCTTTCCCGGCATTTCGTCCTCGTGACACGGGGCTTCCCACGCACGTCAAGCCTGGTAATTACTCTCGTTCCTTCAGCCGTCGCTCGATCGCGCTCACACGACTTGCTAGCTCGGGCAGGCGGCTGAGATGTGCGTACTGACGCTTAAAGACCTCAAGCGGCCGCCCCGGTATTCCCCAAATCACCGGCCCGCGACGCACGATCTTGCCGGGCAGGATTCCGCCCTTGGACCCGATGCGCGCGCCCGACTCGATTTCGACGTGATCGCCGATTCCCACCTGGCCACCGATCACGGCGTAGTCGCCTACGTTCACGCTGCCCGATATGCCGGTCTGAGCGGCAATGATGCAGTGCTTCCCGATCGTGACGTTGTGAGCGATCTGCACCAGGTTGTCGATCTTTGTGCCCTCGCCAATCACGGTGGTCCCGAGAGACCCGCGGTCGATCGTGGTGTTGCATCCGACCTCGACGTCGTCTTCGACGATCACGCCGCCGATCTGAGGGAATTTCTGATGGCGGCCGTCGCTGAAAACGTAGCCGAAGCCGTCGCTTCCAACCACCACGCCGGCGTGAAGAATCACGCGATTACCGATCCGCGCCCCCGCGTACAGCTTGACGCCGGGATGAAGCACGCAGTCCGATCCAACCTGGGCGCCTTCGCCCAGGAAGACGCCGGCCCCAAGCTGCGAGCGTGGCCCGACGCGGACCCCGCGCTCGATCACAACGCCGGGACCCACGCTCGCGTCGGCAGCGAGGAGGGCATCCGCGGCGACGACTGCAGTCGCGTGCGTCCCCGGCGCCGGCCTGAGCCGGCGCAGCAGCCTGTCGGCGGCACGAATGAGCGCAAGCTTGGGATTTTCGACGCCGACCGTCGTGTGGCCCGGAACCGCACTCCCGGTGGGCACCAGGATGCAGCCTGCGCTCGATCGCGAAGCTTGCTCGATCGCTCGGGAATCTGCCGCGAACGCCAGATCTGACGGGCCCGCGGTCTCCAGGGCGGAGACCGAGCGGATCTCGCGTTCCGCCTTGCCTCGAAAATCGCCCCCTACCAGCTTCGCAATCTCCACAACCGTCATAGGACACCTCAAGGGTAGAGCGATGGTTCGCCCGGCGGCCTCGTTTTCCAACGGCGATGAACCCAGAACCACTGGTCGGGACTTTGTCGAATAGCGTCCTCGATCAGCCGTGTGAAATTCGCGGTGTTGAGGCGGATCTCCTCCTCGGCGTCCTCAGCAGGGATCCAATCCACCGGCTGAAAACGCAAGCGGTACTTTCCGAGTTCCGCATCCCAGAGCGTGAGACCGAGCACGAGGGTCGCGCCGGTCTTACGCGCCAGGCGTGCCGGCGCGCTGGTGGTGCAAGCGAGGCGTCCGAAAAACTCGACGAAGATGCCCTCATCGGGGAGCATGTTCGTGTCCATCAGCACGCCGACCGCTTCGCCGCGTTTCAGAGCCTGCAGCGCGCGACGCGCGAAGTCGTTCTTGTCGATCGGGCGCCCCCCGCTCAGGCCGCGATATCGCGTGATGATCCTATCCAGCAGCGGATTGTCCATCGGACGGACCGTGAAGTTGATGGTGTGCCCGTGCATGCCATGGGCGAACGAACTGAGTTCCCAGTTGCCAAAGTGTGCGGTGAGAAAGATCACGCCTTTGCCGTGCGCCTGGGCGCGCGCGTAGTGCTCGAAGCCTTCGTAAACCATCACCTGGCCGATGTTGTCGCGGTTCAGGCGCGGGAACGAGGCGAAGTCCGCCATCATACGGCCGAAGCCGCGAAACGTCTCAAACAGGGTTCGCCGTCGCTGGCGCTCCGTCCAACCGGGAAACGCCAGGCGCAGGTTAAAGAGTCCGACCCGGCGCAAGCGCGGCCAGATGTAATAGCTGCCGGCGGCGATTGCCCCACAGGCCAATCGTGCTGCGCCACGAGGCAATAATCCGAGCAGGCGGAGAACTCCGGCTCCGGCGGCATATTCGATGCGATGCCGGAATCTCACCGGACGCAGGGGCGCCGCTTCCGTGGACTTGGAATCTGCGGGCATGGCGAGTTTCAGCAATCAGGAGCGCTGTAGCGGCGGTGTCCTCACCGCCGCTGGTCATCTTCATCCGGCGGTGAGACACGACCGGCGGTTGTCTTCATCGGCGGCGAGGACACCGCCGCTACAGCGCGGCTCGATCCTTCGGCTCAGGCCAGACTTGTAGGTTATACTCGAAATGCAAGAGCCTTCCAGATTCCTGCCCATAGGAGCGGGTATTGTCCTCTGAGGTCATTGACATCCGGCGCTTACATGCCGACGATTTTTCGTCCCTGCTCGAAGCTGAGGGTCGTGCCTGGAGCGAGCACCTGCGCTGGGACTACGCGCCTGCCGCGCGCGTCATCCGGGCGTGCCTTACCGACCGGCGCCTGAACGGATACGCGCTGATGAATGGCGCAACGGTCGAAGGCTACAGCTTTTACATTTGCGAGGGCGACAAGGGTCTGATCGGCGATTGTTTCGTGGCAAGTCAGGCTGCTGTGCCTGATGACGTTTTCCGCCTGCTCGATTACGTGCTCGAGACGTTGATGGCTTGGCCCGGGGTGCGGCGGATCGAAACACAGCTCCCTCATTTCAGCGCCGAAGCCCTGGAACCGTGTTTCCGCCGGCACGGCTTCAACACCTACGTACGACGTTTCATGCTTCTCGATTTGGATAAGTTTCATATGCAAATTCCCCGGGTGGCTACTCCATCCGACCCACTGCGCTCCGGGGAATTCGCTATCGAGCCTTGGGAACGAAGGCATGATCAGCAGGTTGCGGACCTCGTCTGCCGCACGTATCGCGGTCACATCGATGCCGTCATCAACGATCAGTACGCGAGTGCGCACGGCGCTTCGCGGCTGATCGAGAACATCGTCGAACTGCGCGGATGCGGCGATCAGGTGCCGCGCGCTTCATTGGTCGCCACGTATATGCCGAGCGGCAAACTCGCCGGCCTTGTGGCGCTCACCGGAGTGCGCCGGCACACCGCGCATATCCCGCAGGTCGCCGTCGCGCCCGAGTTCCAATCGATGGGACTGGGCGCTGCGCTCCTCGCCGCCGCCTTTCGGGAAGCTTCGTGCCGCGGCTATCGCGAGGTCTCTCTTACTGTCACCGACCTCAACCGTCAAGCCGTGCGATTCTATGAACGGCTCGGATTCTCCACCTTCCGGACGTTCGGCGCGTACGTTTGGGACGCATGAAATGGTGAGATGTGAATGGTGAATAGTGAATTGAAGCTCAAATCTAGTGCTCGTCGATGCCGATTCACCATTTACCATTTCCTATTCACAATTCAACATGCTTGATGTTCATTTCCCTCTCGCCTTCAGCAGGTCCTTAAGCTCGTCCATGAACTCACGCACGTCCTTGAAATCGAGATAGACCGAGGCAAATCGCACGTATGCCACCTTGTCGAGCCGCTTGAGCCGGCTCATCACCAATTCTCCCACCGCCTTACTGGGCCGCTCCCGGTCCGGTGACTCCGACACGTAAGATTCAGCCTCGTTGACGATCTCTTCGAGCTTGGCCATCGGCACGGGGCGCTTCTCGCAGGCCTTGAGCAAGCCGGCGAGAATCTTCTGGCGATCGAATTTCTCGCGGCGGCCGTCCTTCTTGACCACCATGTGGGGAATCTCGTCGATGCGCTCGTAGGTCGTGAACCGGCGCCCGCATTGCTCGCATTGCCGGCGGCGCCGGATGGTATCGCCGATTTTCGCCTCGCGCGAGTCCACCACGTGGTCTTCCGCATGCCCACAAAAAGGACACCTCATGCTCTGCCCCGCAGAGCGCCGTCACCCTGACCCTCCTGGCTTTCGGCTTCGGTGATCGCCTCCAGCTTCTTGAACGTCAGCCCGCTGTAAGCGAGCAGAATCAGGCCGAGCAGTACGCAGGGGACCAGGATTACCAGCCATAGCAGCAGCGCAGCGCCGGCTGCCGCGGCGCCCCCGACGTGGAAGATCTGCTGCAGCGCCGCCAGAATGCCGACCTGGAATCCACCGCCGACGCCTGGAAGTTGCGCCACCAGCCCCAACCCCGCGCAGAACACCGCCACTGCAGCCGCCCACCAGGAAAGCAAGGCGGCCTCTCCGCCGAGGCTCTTAAACACGAACCAAAAGACGCTGATGTTGACGATCCACAAAAGAATCGTGCAAAAGACGCTGGCGGCCAGATCCCTCCAGTTTTCGATCACATCCAACCCGTCGGCAACCGAGCGCGCTACGCGCCCGATCGCCGAGTGAATCCTGGGCGGCAGGAACCCGAGAACTCGCGAACCCAGCGCGAATGCGCTTTCAGCGCGAAACCTGAAGATTACCAGAGCCGCCACGAGCGTCAGGGTTCCCATCAGCACCCCAAGCGCGCCTTTGTGCATGCGGTGGAGCGTGGTGGCCGCGGCGGCATTTGCGGGGTGAACCGCCTGAAGGTAGAGCGCAAGGGCAAAAACCAGCGCGATCGCAATGGAATCGTAGATCCGTTCCAGGAGAAGAATGGCCAACTGCGACGCAAAGGTCACGCGTTCCCGTCGCGCGATGTAGGCGGGCCGCACCAGTTCGCCCGGTCTTCCGATCAGATAGACAGCGCTGAAGCCGAGAATCTGCCCTGCAAAGAGATTGGAGAACGAGCCCCGTTTGATGGGATCGAGGAAGTATTTCCAGCGCAAGCCTCGGATCAGGTAGCTGCTGTACGTGAAGACGATGGCGGCGGCCAGCCAGCCGAGCCGCGCATGAATCAGCAGCGACCAGACTCGTTCCCAGCTAAACTCCCGCCAGTCCGGGCTCTGGCTGAATCGCCAGACCACGACTACCAGGACCGCGGCGACTACCGCCATTCCGAGCCATCGTTGCCGCGCTTTGGTCATAATGGGCCAGGCGGGATCGAGAATCAGACCGGGTGAGCGCCCGGGAGCGCGCCTGAGCGTTAAACATCACCACGTCCTGCGATCATTAACGCGTCGATCTGATTTAGTTCGATGTCCCCCTTGCGTTTAAACTCTACTACGGACGGCCCGTAACCTACAATCGAAGCCCTCTTCGAATTAACGGCGAACGATTAATTTCGTCCGATGTAGCTGACGCGCCAGATCGTATTGGACCCGTCGTCGCTCACCATCAGCGATCCGTCGCTCGAGACCGCCACACCGACCGGACGCCCCCAGACGTCGCCTTCAGGTGTGACGAATCCGGTCATGAAATCCTCATACGCGCCCGTCGCATGGCCGTTCTGCAGTGGGACGAGAATTACTTCGTAGCCGGTGCGCACCGCTTTATTCCAGGACCCGTGCTCGGCAGCGAAGATATCGCCGCGGTACTGGCTCGGAAACTGCGTGCCCTCGTAGAACGCGAGCTGCAACGATGCATTGTGCGGCTGCAGGAGCACGTCCGGGACAATGACCTTGTCCTTGAGTTCAGGATGCTTTCCGGGCAGGCGCGGGTCCTGATGGGGGCCGGTGTAGTACCACGGCCACCCGTAGAATCCCCCTTCCTGCACGTGCGTGATGTAGTCGGGCGGAAGATTGTTACCGAGCGCGTCGCGCTCGTTGACGGAAGTCCATAGCTCGCCATCTGAGGGATCGATGGCGATCCCAACCGGGTTGCGGATGCCCCAAGCATAGACCCTGAGATCCGAGCCGTCAGGATTCGTCTCGAGAATGTTGGCGCGATGGTACTCCGCCGGATGAGTATCCGGGTCATCGAGATTGGAATGGGAGCCTACCGAGATGAACAGCTTCTTGCCGTCCGGCGTGAACGCGAGATCCCTCGTCCAGTGGCCGCCGCCACGCAACCTGCCGAATCCCGGCAATTGCTTCACCACGACCTCCGCCGACCCGGCTGGCTTCAAGTCGCCATTGCGATAAGGGAACCGAACCACGGAATCCGTGTTGGCCACGTAGACGTAGTTCGGGTCAGGCCCGGGCGGATAAAATGCTATTCCAAACGGCAGAACCAGGCCGCTCGCGAACACCGACGTGGTCGCAGCGCGTCCATCTTGGCCGACGCCGCGCATCACCAGAATGCGTCCGGGATCGCTCTCGGCCACGAAGAGATCGCCGTTGGGCGCGGTGCGCAGTTCGCGGGGATTATCGAGGTCGGTCGCGTACTGCGCCACCTTGAATCCGGGGAGGGTCTGCGGCCAGGCGTTCGTGGGCCGCGGCACCACCTGTGGGCCGTTATCGACGGACTTCGTGGCGAACGGCTGCGGCAGGTCTTCAACGGTGATCTGGCGGATTGTTCCCGGCTTCTCGGTCTTGTAATCGCTGAAGGCCGCGGCGCCGCGTTGCACATCATCCGCGCCTGCCACGGTGGCGATCTTCCAGCGGAAGGCCGCCACGGGCAAGACCAGTATCGCCAGGAATGTGAGGCCTTTGTTCCACGTCAAATAACGCATTTCGGCTCCTCCCGCTTGCTGTAGCGGCGGAGTCCAGCACCGCCGCGGGCTCTATCCTCATCGTGCGGCGGTGAGGACACCGCCGCTACAGCATGTCGCGCCACTACGTACATCCAGCAGCGTTGCCACCACGAAGGACACTAAGGTAGCATTCAAGCAGACGCGCTCGGCATCTATCTATCAGATGGCGATGGGCACGCGAAGGGTGTACTTCGAGAAGGGGGCACGATCGGATGGCTCTGATTCAATTCACACGCAATCACACGGACCACTCCACCGACAAAGGCTATCAGTTTGAGTTCTTCTGCGACCGCTGCGGCAGCGGCTTCATGTCCGAATTCAAGCCTTCGGTGATGGGATTCGCAGGCTCGGCGCTGCGCGCGGCCGGTGGGCTATTCGGAGGCATGTTGGGCAACGCTGCCGGCAGCGCCTACGAGATCGAGCGCGCCGTGCAGGGGCCGGGACACGACAAGGCTTTCCGCGAGTGCATTGAGGAGGTCAAACCCAACTTCCGCCAGTGTCCCAAGTGCGCCAAATGGGCCTGCCTGACCGTGTGCTGGAACGAGAAGCGCGGACTTTGCTACGACTGCGCCCCGAACGTGGAGACCGAATTGGCCGCGGCGCAGGCGCAGGCTACGATCGAGCAGATTCAGACGAAGGTCCGCCAGCAGGACCTTACGAAAGACATCGACGTCACCAGCGAGGCGGCAGCGCTCTGCCCGAGTTGTGGCGCGCGCACCCAGGGCGCGAAATTCTGCCCCGAATGCGGCAAGCCTCTGCGTCCCAAGACCGAGTGCTCCCGGTGCGGCACCAAGGTCGAAGCCGGCACCAAGTTCTGTCCGGAGTGCGGGCAGAAGGTTTAGCGGGACTTTGCAAGGACCCGATTCGTCTCATTCCGAGTTTACAGTCTACAGTTGACGGTGACCGTTAGCTGTTGACTGTCGACTGTTCACTGTTGACTCTTAATGCCCTCATTCTCAGGCAAGTTTCAATATCGTGATCCGAAGGGGAGCGATCAGGCTGGCGCATGCCGCGTGTCTTTCGATGACGTCAACCTCACCGTAGCGCCGGAGCAAGGCGCTCCCTGGGTATTTGATCTCGGCGACATCGATGTCTTCGCGCCGGGCGATTACGAGTTGAGCCTCACGCTGTACACGCGCGCCCGGTTCGTCCTGAACCAGTTCGGGAAGGCCTTCCAGAACCTGGCCCACGACCTGTTGGAAGCCTACCGGCGCCGGACGGTGCAGTGCCTGCTGCTCGAAGACCTGCAGGAGATCGGGCGCTTCGAAGGATTCGTCACTCTCGAGTCAAAGACTCGGCCGTTCTCGACGCCCGCCGAAATCCGGCTCTACAAAAGCAACATCGCCCTGCTGCCGGCTCAAGCTACCGCGATGCAGTGGAGGTACGCCGACCTGGATGCTGTCAAGTTTGACGAATCCACTTACGCTGTGAGCCTGGAATGCGGTGAAGAGCGCCTGGTCGTGAACAGGCTCGCCAAGCGCACCCAGGAGTTCGCTTCAAGTCTACAGGGCGCCTGCGACCTGCTCCGGCAACAGGCCGCTGCCGCCGTCCACGATTTGTTTCCCTTTCTCGATCCCGAGCAGTTCCGTCAGGCCGCCGAGCTGATGATTGAAGGACGAGCGGCGCCCGTCGCCAGGCTCCGCGCGGTCTCATCCCGCATCGAGCAGGCGCTGGCCGCCAATGCCGTGGACCAGCGTTTGAGGCCTTATTACGACGCCCTCCTCAGCCGCACTCCTTCGGAATGGCTCTATGCCGGATTTAAGCTGGTGCGGCCTGACGAGGCCCAGGGCAGCTCGGGCGAGGACAGCCATCCGGCTCCTGACGATCAGGAGCCCGCGCTCTACTGGTTCTTCTTCCCGCTTAACCGCGAGCCGGGAGCGGCCACGCCTGGCAACCTGGTGGCGTGGGAGGCCAGCAGCAAATCAGGCCAGGCCACCTATTTCTTCCGGTTGGTGGACTCAGCCGAGGCTGGCGGTTTGGCCGATCCGGAGCGCGCCGGCGCAATGATCGAAACCGCCATCCGCAGGCTCAATCGCGCGATCGGGCTGCTGAACTTCCGCCGCGAGCCCATTCATCTTTCTGACGAAGCGCTCGCGCTCGACCCGCGATTCCGCCGGTACGCGATTGCCTGCCGCAAGCTGCCCGAGCTGCGCGAATTGCGTGCGTCATTCCTCGGCCGCGCCCTGCATACGTCTCCGGAAGCCTGGCAGAAGCAGCTGGATACCTTCCTCGCTTGATCGTGACCGGTTAGCGCCCGCCTTGTGACGATCGATTCGGGGGTCGTGGATCGAGTGAAAAGGTTCAGCGCAGCGCTGACTCCTTCACGTCTCGTTGCGCTTCGAGGCTCTTGGGGAACGCCTTGAGGTATCGTTCGTACGTCATGTGAACCATCGCCGGCTGGTTTTCTTCCTTGTAGATTCCAGCCAGCACGGTGTAAGGCTGCTCCAGGAGCGGATCGAGGCGAAGCGCTTTTTCCAGGTATTCAATGGCCTTCTCGGGATCGTGCGCGGTATTCCAGGCCAGCGCCGCATGCAGGTAGTTCGATGCGTTATCGGGTTCCGCCTGGATGGCTTGCTCGAAAACTGCCTCCGCCTCTTGAGGATCATTCACTCCGAGCAAGACTTGCCCGATCCCGGTCAGCAACGCCACATCTTTTGGGAAACCCGGCCACACGTCGCTGAGCCGCTTCGCGCCGTGAGCGATCAGCACCGCGTCTTTGATGCGCTCACCCACTTCGATCTCTGCCAGGCCCAAGTCGCGTTGCTCGAGCGCGGTTGCGGGTTCCTGCCAGGCTACCAGCGAATGGTCCTCGTTCGCGCCCGGGGCTGTCGACGCCACGGACTCGGCCGGTGGACGCCGGGCGATGCGATGATCCGTGAACACCGTGTGTCCGCCGTCGGAGACAGGACGGTGAGGCATGTGGCAGCCGATGCAATCGTCGTTGGGCTTGGGATGGGTGCGCAACAGCGCGTCACCATGGCAGGAGAGACAGCGTGCGCGGAACCAGGCCTTGGCATCGGTGGGCTGCCGGTGCGGATCGTGGCAGGTGCCGCACCAGAGTTGTCCATTACTTCGCCGGGCGCAGGTGCTCAGAGCAAGCTGCTGCGCCTGGCTGATCACCTTGAGCGCGCCTGGTTGGCTCGGGTCGCGCGAACTGGCAAAGACGTAGACAGAGAACACGTCCTCCAGATTCTGCCCCGGCTGAAAATCGCTGAGCTGTTTGCCCGGATTGGCGATGCGAGCCTCCCCGCTCAAGTGACACTGCTCGCAAACGCTGTCGCGGGCGCGCTCGGGAAGCTTCGCGGGATTGATGATCGAGCCGGCAACGGGATTCCGCAGATGAGCGTCCGCGGGACCGTGGCAGCGCTCGCAGGTGATGCCCTCCGCCGTAATGGGCGGGTCCTCGTACCGGTTCAACGAATCCATCACGGGCTGTTCCTTGCCGACGTGACAGGCGAGGCAATCGGCCGTCACCGGACGCAGGAAATCGGGCCGCTGATTTTGCTCATATCCCGGAGCCATGTCCCAGCCGCGCCCGGCATAGAAACAGATCGGCGATTGGAACAAGTGCCCGCCTCGCTCAATGAGGTATCCGACCGCGTGGGTGCCAGAGCCGATGGCATAGGTGGGAACGTAGCTTCCCGAAAAGCCGTCGCGCTCCAGGTGCTGAACCATTCTTACTCCCTCGTTCGAGTCGGTGACTTCGATGGAGAAGTGAGTGTTCGAGACCGCCTGGGTAAAGCTGCCTGGAGGTTCGCGAGTGATCCCGCTGAGCGAATGAGCCATCTGAGTCCGAGCGTAAGCCTCGGTCTCGGTGGGATGGCATCGGGTACAGCGCACATCGCCGGCCCTGGGCTGCGCGACGGCACCTGCGAGCAACGGTGCGATCAAGAGCATGCCTGCGAATTTGAACAACCGAGTCATCGCGTCTTTCCGACCACCAATTTACAATGCGCGAAGCAACAGTGTAACAGTTAGAGATATGAGACCCCATACACTCCTCCGGAGGGCTTGAGAATCTCGGGCGGTCCAGGAAGTTGAACCGTTGAGAAGAAGCGCCAGACACATTCCTCAGTCGGCGTCCTCACGGCGCCAAAGTGGAAGACCTTCCGCGCCGAGCGCGAGCAGACCGAGCGTAGCGGGTTGTGGCGCGATGGACGCCTCCGGCTGGCCTTTGATGCCAGGCTCGGCCGGCATCGAATCGGATTGGCCCGTTTCCTGACCGGCAAGAATCGGGGTATTGGGCTGAGTCTCGTAGGCGTAGCCGGTCAGCAGCGCCTGCAGAGGATGGTTCAACCGTATACGCACGGTCATGCGCGCCCACCCGAAATGGGTCTCACCGTTGATTTGGAACTGCAGGCCCAGATAGCGATTCACGACGTGCAGCCATCTGCCCGAGTACTGACCGCCGCCAGGCGAGTTAATCGCCGCGCCCAACAACGGATATTGCTTCACGAACTTCTCGTTTGATCCGATGGGCGCGCCGGCGTTCAGCGCGCTGGCGTCGTTGCGGTCCCGGAGTGTGAGTCCTTGGACGGCGTTGCCAGCGGCGGGCAGAGCGAGCAGAGAACTCCAGAAGGTGGAGCAGTTTGCCCTCAGCGAATTGTGAAGGGCAAAGTCCTTGGTACCATCGTTGTTCAGATCGAGGGAGTAGGTGCCTCCCTGTTCGATGACGACGTGCGCAGGCGTGTAGACAATCTGCGCCCCGGACGGCACCGCCACGCCGAGAATAGTTGCCCCGGCAGTCGCAGCCGCGTAAGAGATCAGACGTCGGTCCAGGTGTTCACGGAGTGCGGTATAGCGTTCGCGTTTTACTGGGTGCATGACAATCTCCTTTCGGGCGAATTGTACTCCTCACGCGTCGATTTGTGTGTCACGGCCAAGTAAAATTTCTGTCAAGCACGTCCGGCGCGACGCCAGCTTTTGAGTGCGGCAGCATGCTGCGACTTTCCTCGCGCGAGCCTGCTCGTAGTTTGGCCGCTGACGACTACCCGCGCTCCAAATGACGTCAGCGCCGCCCCGGCCGCTCCGGGCAAGTGATGGAACGGCCACGCGCGCGGGTGCTATGCTGAGGAGCGGGTCGCGACCAGGAGCGAGAACCATGAGCATGGAAACCGAATCAGCGCTGGACAAGATGATCTTTCGCAAGACGCAGGCGGCGGTCGGGCGGCACATATCCGTCTCACCCGCCAACAGCCCGATGCAGCACCTGGCGTACGGGCGCATCATTCTTAACTCTTCCGAGCCCGCGGTGAACTTCAGCACCGGCGATCGCGAGACCACGCTGATCTGCCTGAGCGGCGAGGCGGAGGTTAGAACAGACTCGAGCAAATTCATGCTCGGTCTGCACGACGCGCTTTATATTCCGCGCGATTCCGACGTTTCCGTGAGCACATCGAAATCGGTCGATCTGGCCGAGTTCTCCGCCGAGGTCGTTAAACGCTATCCGCTACAGTTCGTGCGCTCCGACGATGTCAACACCGAGTCGGGACTGAAGTTCTCGACCGGCGGACCGGGCTCGACGCGCACGGTCACCATGAATGTCACCAAGAACGTGGAAGCGGGCCGGCTGCTGGTCGGCATTACGACGTCCGATCCCGGCAATTGGACAAGCTGGCCGCCACACGAGCACGCGCGCATGCTCGAGGAAATGTACGTGTACTTCGACATGCCGCATCCGGCCTATGGAATCCAGCTGGTCTACAACAACACCGAATATCCGGAACTCGTCACCGTGGTGCGCGACGGCGACGCGGTCCTGATGCCTGCCGGATTCCACCCCAACGTGTCGGTGCCCGGCCATCGCATCAGTTTCCTGTGGGCGATGGCAGCTCATCGCGAAGTCGAGGATCGGCAATATGGCGTGGTCAACGTGCAGCCGGACTTCAGCAATGTGAACTTGAAGCTGGCCGGCAGTCCCGCGAAGTAGAAGGATGACGCGCCAGGGATCGCGGAATGATCGAGGATGCAACCTCGGACGCCCCCGCCCATGTGAAGATCGGTCACTTCCGCTGGGTGATCTGCGCTCTGCTGCTCTTCGGCACCACCAAGAACTACATGGACCGGTATGTGCTCGGCGTCCTCCAGCTCACGCTGCAGCGCGATCTGGGCTGGAACGACATCGACTACGGTCACATCGTGCTCATCTTTCAGGCGTCCTACGCGCTGGGCCTGGCCGCCGTGGGCTGGCTGATGGACCGTCTGGGAACACGCCTGGGCTACGCTCTGGCGATGGTGTTCTGGAGCGTGGCCTCGATGGCGCACGCCTTAGCCGGGTCGCTGGCCGCCTTTATGGCGGCGCGCGCAGCGCTGGGCTTCGGCGAATCCGGCATCTTTCCGGCGAGTATCAAGGCGACGGCCGAATGGTTTCCGCAGAAGGAGCGCGCCCTGGCCACCGGCATTTTCAACGCCGGAACGAATTTCGGCGCGATCATCACGCCTTTCGTGGTGAGTTGGATCACCCTGCGATTCAACTGGCGCTGGTCGTTCATCTTTACCGGTGCGCTCGGATTCATCTGGTTGATCTTCTGGCTGCTGCTTTATCGCAAGCCGGAAGAGCATCCGCGCCTCTCTCGGGCCGAGCTCGAGTACATCCGCAGCGATCCCGCGCCGCCTCCGGTCCAGGTGAAATGGCCGAGCCTGCTCGCGCACCGTCAGACCTGGGCCGTGATGAGCGGCAAGTTCATCACCGATCCGATCTGGTGGTTTTATCTGTTTTGGGCGCCCGGCTTTCTGGAACGCAAGCACGGCCTGACCCTGGCCCAGATCGCCGTCCCCATCATGGTGATCTACGTGATCGCGGATGCGGGCAGCGTCGCCGGAGGATGGCTTTCGTCCTGGTTCATCGGCCGCGGCTGGAGCGTGAACCTGGGCCGCAAGATCGCCATGCTGATCTGCGCCGCTTGTGTCGTGCCGGTGATCGAGGCCAGCCATGCCCGCGGGCTCTGGACCGCGGTGCTGCTGATCGGCCTCGCCGCCGCCGCCCATCAGGGATTCTCCGCCAACATGTACACGCTGGCCAGCGATATGTTCCCTCGGCATGCGGTGGCCTCGGTGGTTGGGCTGGCCGGAATGGCCGGGGCGATCGGCGGGATGTTGATCGCCGAGGCTGTAGGCTACATTCTGCAAACGACCGGAAGCTACGTGCTGCCCTTCATGATCGCGGGCGCCGCCTATATCATCGCGATTGGCGCGATCCATTTGCTCTCGCCACGCCTCGAGCCGGCGAAATTGGGAAGCGTGGTCACGCGATAGGGGCCCTATTCGATCCTCAGAGCCCTCGAAGGCGAAATCGACGCTGCCCGGCCAGCGGGAATAATCGCCGCGAGGAACGCGCAGATCGCAAGTGCGACTGCGGCCAAGCTCAGCGCGAACGGGTCCCAGCTCGACACTCCGTACAACTGCGACGAGATCAGGCGGCCGGCGCCGACCGCGAGCGGAAGGCCGATCAGGAGCCCTATCATGACGCGCTGGAAGGCGCCGCGCAGCACGAGTTGAACCACGTTCAGCCGGTCCGCGCCCAGCGCCATGCGAATTCCGATCTCGTTGGTTCGCTGCGCGACCGTATAGGCGGTGACGCCGTAGAGTCCGACCGCGGCCAGCAACAGAGCCACAATTCCGAACAGCCCGGCAAGGCTGGCGACGGCGCGCTCCTGGTCGAAGATGAGATCGACCTGCTCCTGCAAGGTCCTCACGCTGATCATCGTCAGGTTGGAGTCCACGTCGGCGAGAGTTTTCCTCAGAAGCGGTTCCAAAGTCCCCGGAGGAGTGCTGGTCACCAGCATGATGCCGCGTATCAGGTGCGAGCCGTGTTCGAGTCCCTGCATCATGGTCTGCTTGTAGTCCACGTATTGGGCAAGCGGGACGTAGAACATGGGCGGCGCCGCCTGATCGCCGCTCCAGCCTGCGAACTTGGCATCGCGAACGATGCCCACGATGCGGTAAGTGCCGCTGTTCTCAGGCAGGTCGAGGCCAAAGTGCTTGTCGAGCGGATCTTCCCCGTTCTTGAAGAAGCGCTTCGCGAACGCCTGATTCACGATCGCCACCGGCTC
>JASHQD010000007.1 GCA_030037755.1 Terriglobia bacterium | reverse complement strand
TCCGGCTCCCACCATCAGCACGACGGCAAATGCCAGTTCAGAGACGATGAGAACATTTCGCAATCGGCCGGTCTTCGTGCTGTAGCCGGACCCGCGACTGCCTTCGCGAATGGCCGCGTAAAGAGCGGCCTTTGCCGAATGAAGCGCTGGGGCAAGTCCAAACACTAAGCCGGTAAGAATGGAAACCAGCAGAGCGAACGCCAGCACCACCCAGTCGATCCGGACTTCGTTGAGCCGGGGAACGTTCGATGGCAGAAAGCGCAGGATGAAGCCTAAAGTGCCGACTGCGGCTGCGATTCCCGCAGCACCGCCGATGAGCGATAGCAGCAGGGACTCGGTCAGCATCTGGCGCACAATGCGGCCGCGGCTCGCACCCAGCGCCAACCGCATCGCCATCTCTTGTTGCCGCCCCGAAGCCCGCGCCAGCAGGAGATTGGCAATGTTCAACGCTACGATGAAAACGATCAGGATTACCGCACCCAGTAACACCAGCAGCATGGGCCGAACCTTGCCCACCAAAGTTTCTTGCAATGGTCGAATCTCAATGGTCCATTGGGCTTGCGGCGGGTAATCGGTGGGAAAGTCATGGCGTAATTGGGCAGCCATGGCCGTGAGCCGCCCCTGAGCCTGCGCCAGGGTCAGCCCAGGCTTAAGCCGTCCGATTCCCGATTCTAAAATCCGGGTACCGCGCATGGGCGGAGGAAAGGGATCTGCGCTGAACCCGAAGGGGCAAAACACGTCCGCGTCGCCGGACGTCGTCGGTCCAGGATGGCGAAATCCGCGTGGAAGAACCCCAATGATTGTAATGGGGTCGTTGTCGATCCGGATCGTACGGCCGACGACGTTCGGATCGGCGCCATAGGCACGATGCCATAGGCCATCGCTGATCACGGCCAGTGGAGCGACACCCGGCGCGAAGTCCTGCGGACCAAACACCCGTCCAAGTTGCGGGATCACACCCAGCATGGAAAAGTAGCTGAAACTGCCATTGACCCCATCGACACGCTCGGGCTGTTTGCCGCCGGTCAAATTCTCGCTACCCTCGAAGATCGGGCTCACGTCTTCAAATACACCCCATCGCGTCTGCAAATCATCCAGTTCGGGCTTGGAAAACCTGACGTCACGCAATCCTACGCCGGGCTCGTTAAAGAAGATTCGTACCAAACGATCGGAATCGGGGTACGGCAGCGACCGCAGCAACACCGCATTCACGATGCTGAAAATCGCGGTGTTGGCCCCCACGCCCAGAGCCAGCGTCAGGATTGCCACTGCGGTGAAAGTAGGAGTCCTACGCAGCGTGCGCAAGCTGTAGCGCAGGTCCTGGGCGAGAGATGCCAAAAACGCGATACCCCGCGCCTCACGACATTCTTCTTTCACTCGCTCCACTCCCCCGAACTCCAGGCGCGCGAGCCGCATCGCCTCCGAACGCGGCACTCCCTTGCGTACCAGATCCTCGGCATAGGCCGACATGTGGAACTTAAGCTCTACATCCATGTCACTCTCCATGCGCGAGCGCCCGAGAGCGGCCCCTAACCAAGATCGAAATCGACTCCCAAAGGTCATACTTCCCCCGATGTGGTGCGCAAGATTCCCGCAATGACGTCGGACATGCGATTCCACCTCTCGGTTTCCGTTTGTAATCTGCGCTTTCCTGCCTTCGTAAGGCGATAGAACCTGGCCTTGCGCTTGTTTTCCGACTCGCCCCATTCGCTCGCGATCCAACCTTGGTGTTCGAGGCGATACAGGGCCGGGTACAGTGAGCCCTGTTGAATCTCCAGGCGATCCTTCGAAATCTGCTGGATGCGCAGCAGAACCCCGTAACCATGTAACGGACCGAGGGACACGGCCTTCAGGATGAGCATGTCGAGGGTGCCTTGCAGCAATTCAGTCTGTTTGGCCACGATCTCTCCTTGTGCGTCTAGGAGAGACTAGCAGAGCTCCCCTAGTCAGTCAAGGAGAAAGTGTCTTGGGCGGGACACTCGCCGGATGGACACCCACAGGTCTTTAGGCCAGATGCCAACGTTCGCGCGCACGCGCGGCCGCCGCGCGAGCCTGGTCGTACGCGGAGGCCAGTGCTTTACAGGCAGCGTCCCTGGTCGCCAAGGGGGCGACGGCTGGCGTGCCCGCTGCGAATGGTGGGTGTGGATCGTATTCGTTATAGAGCTGCAATACTTCCGCCGCCTGACGACCGCGAAGGCGCGACGCGACTACCAGCCCGAAATCAATTCCGGCGGTCACGCCACCGCCCGTGATGCGATTGCGATCGATAACCACGCGCTCCTCGACGGGCGTCGCGCCGAACATGGGGAGAAGGTCGCGAAACCTCCAATGACATGTCGCCTGGTAACCCTTCATGAGTCCGGCTGCCCCGAGGATGAGTGACCCGGTGCAGACACTTGTCACGTAACGGGCGCGGCTGCATCGATCAGCCAGGAAAGACAAAATCTCGTCGTCATCCATCATCGCGAACGTGCCCGACGTACCGCCCGGCACAAACACCACATCAAGATCGCGGGGACAATCCCGGATCGAGGTGGTCGGAACAATGGCGTATCCCAGTGACGAGACGACGGGGTCTCTGTCTTTCCAAAGCAAATGGACCTGGCTGTTCGATAATTCCGCAAAGAAAGGGTGCGGTCCGACGAGATCGAGAGCGCTCAGACCGGGATATACGAGCATCCCGATTTGAAGGCGCGATTTAGCATGAGCTGCAACATCGGTGTCGCTCTCGGCCTCCGCAGGTGCGGAGCGCCGTTCCTGCGCAAGGCCGGGCTCAAAGAAAGCTGAGGCGGCTAATGCCGAACCAATGCCCTTGGCAAAAGAACGCCGGGAAACACCATTCTCGTCCATAGCGCATATCCCCTTATAAAAGCAGCAGTCGGTTTATCGATTGTGGCAGCCCGGCGATTTGGCGTAAATGCCAACAATAGGCTAATATCGGCCAATGTCGAAGCCCCTCAACGTCGCCATGCTCACCTTCCCCGGCTGTCAGGTGCTCGACGTCACGGGGCCGGCGGCGGTGTTCGAGTCAGGCAACATTGCTTCGGGAAAAGCGCGCTACCACGTCCACATACTTTCCTCCAAAGGTGGCACGATACAGACCAACAGCGCGGTGGCCCTGGTTACCAAACCGCTGCGGGGGCTGCCACCGCATGCGATCGACACCTTGCTGATCGCCGGAGGCGATGCATCCGGGCTGCGGATGTTGGTGGCCGACAGGTCGGTGCGCAAATGGGCTGTCCAGGTGAGCAAAAGGGCACGCCGCTTCGGTTCCGTCTGCACGGGCACATTCGCCCTGGCGCACTTCGACCTGCTGGGCGGCAAGCGTGTAGCCACACACTGGTCAGTTTGCTCGGAACTCGCGGAACTCTGCCCCGACGCCCACGTGGACGCCAACGCCCTATTCGTCAATGACGGCCGGTTGTGGACGTCGGCTGGAGTTACCGCTGGAATAGACATGAGTCTGGCGATGGTGGCCTCGGACTTGGGAGACGCGGTCGCCAACGCCATCGCCAAACGTCTCG
>JASHQD010000781.1 GCA_030037755.1 Terriglobia bacterium | reverse complement strand
CGCGACTGCATGGGTTCGCTGCCGGGCGTCAGCGGGGTCGCCTTCGAGCTTACGGCCATGCCAGCGGGGCGCGGTCGCACGCCGCCCCGGCGATTTCACCTTCGCGGATTCCAAAACCGTCCGCCGGAGATGCGCGGCTTCGGTGAAGTGGCGCTCCCTTATCGTGTGGGTGATTTTGAGTATCGCGTGAGTCCGGGCTCGTTCTTTCAAGCTTCGCGATTCCTGCTGCCGGACTTCCTCACGTCAGTCATGAGCGATCTTAAGAGCGGATCCGGCCAAGCGCTCGATCTCTATGCCGGCGTCGGACTGTTCACGCTTCCGCTCACACACTTCTTTCGCGAGGTCATCGGCGTCGAGGCCAGCGACGGTGCGGTCGCTGATCTCGCGGCAAATCTGCGCTCGCAGGGCGCGAACAGCGCCCGAGCGGTGCATGCGACTGCGGCCGAGTTCCTGCGCCGCTACGCGCAGGCCGCGCCGGACCTCGTGGTGCTCGATCCGCCTCGCGCGGGCGCGGAAGCCAGCACGCTGCGGCACCTGTACGCCATCGGGCCGGCGCAGCTGCGCTACGTCTCCTGCCATCCGCCGACGCTGGCGCGCGATCTCGCTGTGCTCGTGCGACACGGATACGCGATCGAACGTATCGATCTGTTCGATCTGTTTCCTCAGACCTTTCACATCGAGAGCGTCGTGAGGATGCGTAAGACCTAGCGCAGCGGCGGACGCTGCCGCGGCTTGTACGTCGCGTTGCGCATGACGATCACGAATCCGGCGACGCCGAACAGCAGCAGGCTGCTGATGGGCGCAAAGGAACAGAGCGTGTGAAGACCCACGAGATCGGTTTCAGACGAGGCATGCGGGACGAGCGTGAGGACGGCGAGCCCGGCCAGCAGGACGGCGAGCGCGGTGAGGATGGAATACTGCGGCTCTTTATTCGCGCCGGTGTTCATGGGAAACGGCGGGCGTGATCTCGAGCAGCACGCGGCAGGGCGCGTGCGTGGCCACGTATTGCACGCAGGAACCGAGGAAAATCTGGCCGATGCCTAGCCTCCCGTGGTAACCCATTACCAGAAGCGAGGCGTGGTGCTCGCGCGCCTCATCCACCAGCGCCGGACCGGCGGCGCGGGCGCGCACCAGCGTGGATTTGATTTTGCTCCCGCAGACCTCGCAGGCGACCTGCGCCGCGCGCTGCAGCGCCTGTTTCGCCGCCTGGTCCAGAATCTCGGCGTCGGCGTCGAGCGGCAGCGCCGGACCGATCTCGGCCACGCTGATCGCCATCAATTCCGCCCCGGTCCCCTTCGCCATCTGGCAGGCGACTCTCGCCAGCTCGTCGGCGTGCGCCGGGTCTTTCACCGCCACCATCACCATCGACCCGCTCATGATGCCCCCACTTCGCCGCCGCGACCGCGATCCGTCGGAGCGCCTTCGGTCCTCACGAGTTCAATCGAATGCAGGTGCGTGACTTCGCCGGTGTCCGGATTCATCTCCGGCGTAACCTTGTAGCTCTCGCGCCGGGCCGTGAAACCCGCCGCTTCGAGTTCCAGCACGCGCCGATGAAACGCGTCAGCGTCCCACTCCCGGACGATTTTCACTTCGGTCGCCATGACTGCCGCTTCCTGCCTCGCTCCCCTATAGCTAAGGGAGGCGGCGCGCCCTTCGCGACCCAACGCCAAGTATCGGCTCTGCCCGGGCGATCCGTCCCCGCAGTCAACCATAGCCCTCCGGCGGCTTCGATTCGATGCCTGAAGTCACATGAGGGATGTGACGCAGCTCACAGCGTCGCGCCTGTAGCGGCGGTGTCCTCACCGCCGCTCTTATAACCGGCGATGATCCTCCGGCGGTGAGGAGACCGCCGCTACAGCTCACGCCAGCAGCTTCTGAACGACTTCGCCGGAGACGTCCGTCAGCCGGAAGTCGCGACCCTGGAACCGATAGGTCAGCCGCGTGTGGTCGATTCCCATACGATTGAGCAGCGTGGCGTGCAGGTCGTGGACGTCGACGGCGTCCTCGACGGGATTATAGCCTAGTTCATCCGTCTGGCCTACCGTGATGCCCGGCTTGATGCCGCCGCCCGCCAGCCAGACGCTGAACGCGCGGGGATGATGGTCGCGCCCCAGGAACTTCGAGCGGTTGCGCGCCTCGTTCATCGGGGTGCGGCCGAATTCCCCGCCCCAAACGACCAGCGTGCTCTCGAGCAGACCGCGCTGTTTCAGATCCCTGACCAGCGCCGCCGCCGCCTGATCGGTCTCCCGGCAGAGGCTCGGCAGCCGGTTGACGATGTCGTCGTGCGCCGACGTCCCGTGATTGTCCCAGCCACGATGATAGAGTTGCACGAAGCGAACGCCGCGCTCGACCAGGCGCCGCGCCAGCAGGCAATTATTGGCGAACGACTTCTTGCCGGGCTGGGTGCCGTACATCTGGTGGATCGACGCCGGCTCCTTCGAGATGTCGGTCAGCTCGGGCACGCTCGATTGCATCCGGTACGCCATCTCATAGGATGCGATGCGCGTGACGATCTCGGGATCGCCCGCGCTCTTCAGGTGCATTTCGCTCAGGTCCTTGATGGCGTCAAGAGATTCGCGCCGCGCCTGCTCGCTCACGCCGTCCGGGTTGGTCAGGAACAAAACCGGATCGCCCTGCGAGCGGAATTCCACGCCCTGGTAGACCGTCGGCAGGAAGCCCGATCCCCAGCACGCCTTGCCGCCGTCGGGCTGATTCTCGCCGGAGATCAGCACCACGAACCCGGGAAGATCGGAGCACTCGCTGCCCAGGCCGTAAGTCATCCAGGAGCCGAAGCTCGGCCGGCCGATGATCTGGAAGCCGGTGTTCATGAAGATCTGCGCCGGCGCGTGGTTGAATTGCGTGGTGTGCACCGAGCGCACGATGGCGATGTCATCGGCGATCTCGCCGAGGTGCGGCAGCAGTTCTGAGATTTCGGCCCCGGATGTGCCCCAGCGCTTGAACTGGTAAGGCGAGCCCAGCAGCTTTGGCGTGCCCTGAATGAAGGCGAAGCGCTCGCCCTTGGTCAGCTCGGCGGGAATGCCCTGTCCGTCGAGTTGCTGCAGCTTGGGCTTGTTATCAAGCAGATCGACCTGCGACGGGGCGCCGGCCATGAAGAGATAGATCACACTCTTCGCTTTGGGCGCGAACATCGGCGGCTTGGGAGCGAGAGGATTTGCGGCTGCGGCTGCAGCCGCACCGTTCGAGGAGCTTGCGCCAGCGGATGCGGTTGCGCCGGACAGATTCCCGGCGAACGCGTATCGATTCAGCAGCGTCGTCAGCGCAGCCGAGCCGACACCGAATCCTGCTTGGCGGAAGAAGTGGCGGCGCGTCACCGCGCGGAGCATCTCTTCGGTCGGATTAAGAAGCGGGTCCTTCATAGTTGACAGTCAACAGTCCACACTTGACAGGCTGGAACCGCGCCAGTCTGCCGGTTCATCGATTCCGTTTTACAGCCGACTGTCAACTGTCGACTGTCAACTGTTGACTCACTTCGGTATAAACCGTCGCGAATAGCACTGTCAAGCGGCGTTCTCATCTCTCGTCTCTGGTCTCCGGCGGTCAGCCAAGGCCGGGATTCATTGCTCCCGTAAGCGAACCACCCAGATGGCCCCCGGCTCGAGTTTCTTGTGCAGGATGCTGTCGCCGCCATTTCTCTGCACGGGCACAACTTCTTCCGAGACAAGGTCAAACGCCTTTGCCGTCCAAGGCAGGCGCATCGCGATGCTCGCATCTGCGGGGCCGCTGCCGTGATTGAAGACGAAGGCAAACTCCTCGTCGCCGGCGACGAGTCGTCGCACTTCCAATTCCGACGTCCCCGTGCCGGAAGCTTGCACCTGCCGTTCCACGCCTGCGGCTTCGGCGACCGATTCAATCAGCCGGGCGGTTGACGCATCGTGCTTTCGCTGATATGCAAGCCCGGCGAATGAACCGATCAGGACCGCGTGACCTTGACCGTATGCCTTCTCCACCATGGCCGCTTTGCCGTTCGGAAAGCTGGCCAGCACGCGACTTCCGGAGAGCGGCTCAAGGTCTTCTTCAAAGGCGGCCGCAGTGGCAGTATCCCCGGGTTTGAGTCCCGGCAACCCGGCGGCATCCTGAATGACCAGCTTCGGATCATCCTGGGGCTGGATCAACTCTTCGCGAGCGCCGAAAATCTGGTCAAAACCGAATCCGGGAATCACCGCGCTGGCAAACCCGCGCTCGTTATTCCAGGCAAGCCGCGCCTCGGCCACGACCGTTCCGCCATCGGCAATGTATTGCTTCACGGCGGCGCCGACGCTCTCAGAGAGCATTACCGGGTAGGGCAGGAAGAGTATCTTGTACTGCGCGAGGCGATGCGGGTCGAGCGCCGGCGAATGCACGAAATCCACAGGGATCTGTTGTTCGAAAAATGCCCGGTAGATCCCTTCCAGAGAATCGCGCTCCGCATTACCGAGGGTCGACAACGTGGACTGACTGCCGCCCACAAGATACGACAGGCGATCGTAGAGAATCGCCACGTGAGCGGGGGCGGGCTGCGCTTGATTCAAGCCCGTCGCATTGCGTTCGATCGCCTGCGCCGAGCGCCCGGCAGCACGCGCGCGATCCGTCAATGTCCCGTCGAGATCGATCAGCCCGTAGCCGTTTGATTCGAACCCCGAGCTCATGGGATACCAGGCGTAGACGGCGATTTCGCGCGCTCCGTGCGAAATCGCCTGCCACATCCAGTACTCTTCGTCGTGAGCCGTGACCGGCTCCACGATGCGCATGCCGGTCGCGCCCTGCCCCGCCTGCAGTTCCCCGATCCAAAAGCCCTTCCCGAAGGCGTGACCCGCCGAGCGCGTAAAGTCGAGCCCCGCAGCAAGCATCCAGTACGACCAGGGACGCGTGGACTCCGAGTGTTTGGGATAGAGGGACGTGCCGAAGAAATCGGCGCTCGCCGACATCTTCCAGTCGTCGGGCTCGCCGTATCCGTCCGCCGGCGAGGTGAAGAGTCCGGGCGCGGCGGCGTGGCTGGTGATCGGGTGTGTGGTATCCGCGCCGCGAATGGCGTCCACGCGCGTCTTGAGATCGCCAGCCAGCTTGTCGTCAATGAACGCGCGCCAGTCCATGTAGTCGGCGTAGGAAAGAATGGTGGAAAAGCGGGGCGGCTGAACCTCGTCCCAGCTCGTGAAACGGCGATACCAGGCTGCGTTCAGCGAGTCGAGCGTTTTGTACTTGTCGCGCAACCACTGACGAAAGCGGGCCTGGCTGCTTGCACAGAAGCAGAATTCAGCATCGGGCAGATAGGGAAAATCCGCCCAATTGATCACGTGCGGCTCGCTCCAGACGTCCCAGCCATAGAGCGCCGGATACTGATTCGCGCGGCGGGAAAGCGCCCCGAGGAACTTCACGATCTCATCGCGGACGCCCGCATGATCGATGCAGTATCCCGGCGCCGACTGCGAGGTGATGACGGCGCCACTGCGGTCTACAAACCGGCCATCCGGGTAGCGGATGCCGACCCAGTCCGGCGCCGAGTCGGTATAGATCTGCACGATCACGCGCAGCCCGCGCTCCCCGGCGAGCTTCATCAGCAGATCGAGGTTGTCGAAATCAAAAACGCCGGGTTGCGGTTCCGCCGTCGCCCAATCCACCCAGCACTTGACGGTGTTGAACCCGGTAGCCTTGATCTGGTCGAGATCGTGACCCCACTCGGCGGCGCTCTGGGCGTCCAGAGGACTCATCATCGGAGCGCGTGCAGTGCCGCCGCCGTACCAGACGGCGACGGGAAAGAAATCGTCCGACTTCGGCGCCGCTTGCTGTCCCTCGACTTCGTTGCGAGCTGCAGCCGCGCTGCGCGGGATCGTGACGGGAACCACAAATGCAAGCCCGGCGCAAAGCAGCGAGGCATATTTAGCGATAACGCAAAATCGTCTCGAGGACAGACGATCACCTCCGGTTCTGAATCGTTCGCTCGTATTCTTCGAACACGCGCTGATTGTGGTCTGCCGGTAAGCCGACGTTCGGGGAGACGAACGTGGCAGGTTTCACGCCGCTCTGGACCAGCCGCGCCCCGGTCTCCGCCACCAGCGCCATGGCGATCGAAACCGCGGACACGGTCGATCCAGCCGCGAACTTTTCGCGAATCCCCTCAACGCTGACCAGAGCATCTTCCGGCGGCACGCAATTGTCGACGGCAATGGTGGACGCATCGGCCAGCTTCTTGCCGCTCGAGTGCGTCGCCTTTGCCACTCGATTCTGATGCGACGAAACCGATACCACGGTCAATCCCCTCTTCCCTGCCTCGATCGCCATTTCCACCGGCGCCGCGTTGAGGCCGCCGTGCGAAAAGATCAGGATGGAGTCGCGGGATTCCATCTGGTAGCTTTGTAGCAGAACGGGCACGTACCCTTCGCGTCGCTCCAGCCACAGCAACTCTCGCGCGCCGCCCGGTCCAACCACGTTGAACCACATCAGGCGCGGATCATAAATGGGCTGGAATCCCACGAAGCTGCCGTAGCGAGGAAATATATCGAGAACGGGAATCACAGAATGTCCGCTACCGAAGAGATATACGCGCCCGCCCGCTTGAATCGAGCGCGCGAATGCGTCAGCGGCGGCTTCGATTTTGTGTTTCTGGGTTCGTTGAATGGTCGCGATGATTTCTGCTATCTGGGTGAAGTAGTCTTCGGACATTTATCCGGTTCCCTCCTGAAACTCCGTGGACATATGTACCGCACTTGACATGGGCTGTCCAGATGAGCTTTGCTGGCCGGTGCATTTTCAATTGGAGACAGCGAAGCATGGACAATCCTACCCGTCGCAATTTCCTTAAGGAATTCGGTGTTAGCGCTGCAGCTCTTTCGATACCCAGCGAACCCGGGCAAACGGCGCCGATGCCCGGACGGCCTTCAACGAGCCCGCCGGAAGCGCAATCCGCTCAACCGGCGAGCATCATGGCGATCGCCGCGCATCCGGGCGACGCCTTCTTCGCCATGGGCGCACCGGTGGCGCTACAGACCCACCTCGGAGCGCATGGCGTGTTCCTGAGCCTCTCGCTCGGCGAGAAAGGATCTGCGACCATCGCGCCGCCGCAGTATGGCCAGATGCAGCGCGACGCTGCCGAGCGTGCGGCGCAGGCGCTTGGAGCCAGCTCGGCTTTCCTCGAATATCCCGACGGCGAGATTCCGGCAAGCGACGAGGCAAAGTTCGCAGTCTCGGACCTGATCCGCGAGCACAAGCCCGGCGTTATCGTAACCCACTGGCGCGGAAGCTGGCACAAGGATCATCAAGCCTGCTACGCGATCGTC